>NZ_LJHZ01000102.1:0-67142 GCF_001296055.1 Novosphingobium sp. AAP93 | reverse complement strand
GGTATCAAGACGTACATTCTGCGCAAGCGGGTTCAGGGCAAATGGTTGAATGTGACAATCGGACGCCATGGGCCGAGCTTTACACTGGCCCATGCCCGCAAGAAGGCGCGCGATCTGCTTGTCGATGTCGAGCAGGGCAAGAGCATCGCCAGAAAAGCGGGCGCAAAGAGGAAGGGGTCAAAAGGCGTAGGGACAGTCGCGGAGCTCTACGAGACGTACCTTGCTCAGCAGATCGAGGGCAAAAAGCGGAGCGCGAGGGAGTTCGATCGGGTCTTCCGAAAGTACATTGAGCCCGAGATTGGAGACCGGCTCGCAGACTCCATAACCCGAAGTGACGTGAGCCGCTTCGTTGAGAAAATTGCGTTCGAGCGGGGCAAGGAAACCCTGACGATGGCGCGGATCGTGTTTCGCCATCTTTCGACATTCTACACGTGGGCGCTCACCAGACTTGAGCATATGCCCGCCAATCCTTGTCGGGATGCGTGGCGCCCGAAGCGGAATGAACCTCGCGACCGTGTACTCAGCGACCGTGAGCTTGCTGCACTGTGGCAATCTGCGGTCGAGGATGGCTATCCGTTCGGTCATCTCGTGCAGATGCTTATCCTTACTGCTCAGCGCCGGGGCGAGGTGCTCGATGCAGCGTGCGACGAGTTCGATTTCAAGGCGAAAGTCTGGACAGTTCCGGGCGACCGAGCGAAAAACGGCAAGGCGAATGTGGTGCCGCTATCCGCCCAGGCTCTTGCAGTGATCACCGAGATATTCCGGGCCGCTGGCATCGACCCCGACGACGCTCATAAGCAATCCCAGATCCTGTTGGCTTCGAAGGTCACCAATACGAACAGCGTCAGCGGACTATCCAAGGCCTGGAAGCGGATCAGAGCAAGCGTGGACGAGAAGCTCGGCTACGAGGCCGGACACTTCACAAAGCATGACATTCGACGGACGGTGGCGACCGGTCTCCAGCGTCTTGGCATACCGTTGGTGGTTTCTGAGGCGGTCCTCAACCACCAGTCAGGATCAGCTATGGCGGGTGTCGCTGGGGTCTATCACCGTCACCAGTATACCAACGAGAAACGCGAAGCGTTGGCGTTGTGGGGTAAGGAGGTAATGCAGATCGCAGCCAAGTACCCAGCCGAGGCCAAAGACGGCTAATTTCAGAGGGTATCTCACCCGCTACAAATCCGCCCAGCCAGAAGCCGCTGGATTATGGACTCTGCTATGGCCATCGTGGGTCGATCTCTAATTACGCCAATGTCGAAGGACCTCTCGGACATATCCGGGCGTCTCGCCATTGCGGGGAATGCCGCCTGCGCGCTCGACCGCCCCTGGACCGGCATTGTAGGCAGCCACTGCGAGGTGAACCACGCCGAACCTGTCGAGCATCTGCCTTAGATACCGCGCAGCGCCGAAGATGTTAGCCATAGGATCGAAGCGATTGAAGACCCCGAGTTCTTTTGCCGTGGCTGGCATCAGCTGTCCAAGACCTGCTGCGCCTGCAGGGCTGACGGCGAAGGGGTTGTATCGAGATTCTGTCCATACGAGCGCATCGAGCAGGCCCGCGGGCAATGAGTACTTCGCTTCCGCCGCATAGATGTGGGGAAGGTAGCTTGCTCGCCTGAAGTCGGAGGGGCCAGGTTTGGCCTTGGGTTCGTATCTGTATGGCAGGTTCACCCGGCCATTTTGTGGCACAATGAGACCAGATGCCGGGCCGGCCTGACGGGATGACCACAGCCCATGCTCGACCAGCTGGAAGCCGTTCGATGTTTCAGCAATCCGGATGCCTTCGGAGTGGCTGGCGGGGGCTTCGATTGTGGCTGGCGCGGACAAATCCTGGGCTCTGGCGGAGGTAGCAGAGGTGATCGCGAAGCCTGCGACTAAGATAGCTTTCATTGTCATTTCTCGATCCTTGTCTAGCCGAATCGAATTAGAACATATAAAGAACAAACGACGTAGGAAATTGGTTTGGCGCGAGTGCAGAGCGGAGGCTGCGCGGGGAGGGCACCTCAACCGGAGTAGGTCGATGCCCCCGTTAGACAAAGCTCATCAACTCGAACGCCGCGCCCGCACCATCGTTGAAAGCCTTCAAGGTACATGGAGCCGGGGCAAAGGAATGTGCTGCTGCCCGGCGCATGACGACGGAACTCCGTCGCTGAGTGTGACCTTGGGGCGCAAAGCTATCCTGTTTCACTGCTTTGCGGGATGCCTGAATGAGGACGTCATTGCGGCGTTGGATCGCCAGGGCGTTCGCAGCCGCGACCTTTTCAACGCTTCAGACGCTGAGACCATCGAAAAGCATAGATATGGGGACTTCAGTCCCAATGCGCGGCGCTTGTGGCAATCGGCGACGGCGATCTCCGACAGCCCTGCCGTACAATACCTTGCGCAGCGCGGTCTTCTGCGCGGATCCGATCAACTCCGCTACCTGGCGCGCACGCCGCTTGGGCCGCGCGGCGCTGTTCAATTTCTCCCCGCGATGCTGGCCGCAGTAACAACCGACATTGGCATAATCGCGGTACACCGAACGTTTCTCGACTTGGCGAGCGGCAAGCTCGCCGCTTTCGAGCGGCCCAAGCGTGCGCTTGGCACCCTTGGTTGTGGTGCCGTCAGACTGGCGCCGCCGGTGCAAGGGCGTCTTGGACTTGCCGAGGGTATCGAGAGCGCCCTCTCAGCAATGCAGCTGTTTGACATCCCTTGCTGGGCAACGCTCGGGAATGAGCGCTTCGGCCTTGTTGCGATCCCGGAGAGCGTGGGTGAACTCCATCTGTTCATCGACAATGATGCCGGAGGCGGTCTCGCGGAACAGCGAGCGCTGAAGGCTTACGCTGCGCCTCATCGTGTCATCCACTCACGAGCACCGGCCTCGCCCGGTTCTGACTGGAACGATGAGCTGATGTCCCGGCTTGCCGGTAAACCTGATCCGTTGGGCAGAGGGGAGGGGGCCTTTGGCTGATTGAGGCCGGCCCGCCGCAGGACCTCGTCAGGAGGTTCCCATGTCCAATTCTTCCCTCGCCTTTGCATTCGATGAACCATCACCGCCCGCTGTTACGTCGGCGGCCCAGATCATGGCTTCAGAGCTCGCAGCTGGCCGCGCGCTGTCACGCAGCGACGTGACGCGCATCATGAGCGAGCACTTCGGGGGCAGCGATGCTCTCGGGAGGTGGTCGGTGCGTGACGCCCACGCAGCTCTAGAGCTGGCACAGGTTCAATACCTGCAAGCGTTCGATCAGATCCAGCTCGCGAGCCCGATCGACGAGGCGGAACAGTTCTTCTTCTCCCTCGATGACCGAATTCCGACCCAGACCAATCGCAGCGATGAACAGATCGAATGGCAGCAATTCGCAACGCCGGCGCGCCTGGCCTGGCTTGCCGCACGGGCCTGTGGGCTGATACCCGATGAGCTCGTGCTCGAACCATCGGCCGGGACGGGGATGCTCGCGGTCTGGTCTGCCAAAGCCGGCACGCGCCTTGCCATCAACGAAATCTCGCCGCTGCGCCGCGACTGCCTAACTGCTGTGTTCCCCGCTTCCCGTGTGACCGGACATGATGCCGAGCTGATCGACGAATTGCTCGATCCGGCCATCGTCCCAAGCGCCGTGCTAATGAACCCTCCCTATTCTCACGGCGTCGAGCGGGGCCACGATGGCCGCACCGGGGCGAGGCATCTGCGATCGGCCTGGAACCGGCTTGCGCCCGGCGGGCGGCTTGTGGCGATCATGCCTGAATGGTTCGACTGCGTGCGGTTTTTGGCCGGGGCGAAAGGGCCAGTTTCGCTGAGGCTCAATGCCGCCGTCGAACGCGCGTTCGTCAGGCATGGCACCGGGATCACCACGCGACTGCTGGTTCTCGATAAGGTGGAAGGCGCGAACGAGCCCGTCGCTATTCGCACGAACGCGTTCCGCCAGCTGGCCGACCTCGTCGATGCCTTGCCGGCTCGCGCCAGCTTGGGGGTCGCTCCCCAAAAGTCGAGCCTGCCGGCTCGTGCGCCGTTCCTTCTGGTGACCACGCCGCGCAGGCCGCTGGTGAAACTAGAAAGGATCACTCCCGCAGCCACCGCCATCAAACCGCTCACCTACGTGTCGCTCGAAACCCCTGCGCCGCTTGCTCCTCAGGTCGGCCATTATCTTCCCTATCGTCCGAGCAGGATCGTCATTGATGGCGCATCAGGGCATCCGACGCCGCTCGTCGAGTCCGTCGCCATGGGGTCGATTTCGGCACCCAAGCCCGACGCGATGCCGCAGTTGCCTGACGGGCTTATCGCCAAGGGAACTCTGTCGGCTGCCCAGGCAGAGACTCTGATTTACGCAGCAAGCGCTCATGCCCGAGATCTTCCCGGTCGGTTCGAACCCGAGGACAAGGGCTGTTCGCTCAAGGCCTCGGCGGAAGGTCAGGTTTTCCGGCAGGGCTATTTCCTCGGGGACGGCACCGGCGCTGGTAAAGGACGCCAGGTCGCGAGCGTCATTCTCGATCGCTGGGTGCGCGGCGAGCGCCGCCATATCTGGATTTCGAAGAACGAGGCGCTGCTCGAAGACGCGCGCCGCGACTGGGCCGCCCTTGGCGGTTTGCCGATCGACATCCAGCCGCTGGCGTCCTGGAAGCTGGGCACCCCCATCGCAATGCGCGACGGCATTCTCTTCGTCACCTACCCGACCCTCCGTTCGGGCCGAAATGACGCAACGCGCCTTGACCAGATCCTCGCCTGGGCCGGTGAGGATTTCGACGGCGTGATCGTGTTCGATGAAGCGCACGCCATGGCCAATGCCGCTGGCGGCGAAGGATCTCGGGGTAAAGTCAAAGGATCGGAGCAGGGCATTGCCGGGGTGCGCCTGCAAAACCTCCTCCCCCGGGCAAGGGTGCTCTACGCTTCGGCAACTGGTGCGTCCGACGTCAACAACCTCGCATATGCGACGCGCCTCGGGCTCTGGGGTCCGGAAACCGCTTTCGCCAATCGCGAGGCCTTCGTCGCCGATATTCGTGACGGCGGCATCGCCGCGATGGAACTCGTCGCGCGGGACCTCAAGTCGGTCGGCCTTTATACCGCCCGGGCCCTTTCGTTCGCCGGTGTCGAGTATGAGATCCTCGAGCATTGCCTGACCGAGGATCAGATCGCGATCTACGATGCCTATGCCGAAGCCTGGGCGATCATTCACGCTAATTTGCGCGAAGCGCTGGAAGCCACGCGGATCGTCGACAGCGAAACTGGCGGCACGCTCAACTCCGGGGCGAAGTCCGCAGCGCTATCGATCTTCGAGGGAACCAAGCAGCGCTTCTTCGCGCAGCTGCTTCTGTCGATGAAGCTGCCCAGCTTGCTGCCAGCCATCGAAGCCGCGATTGCTGATGGGAACGCCGTTGTCGTCCAACTGGTCTCGACGGCAGAAGCCATGCTCAACCGCCGGCTTGCCGACCTGTCTGAAGAGGAGCGCGAAGCTCTCGAGATCGACCTCTCTCCGCGGGAATATGTGATCGACTATCTCACCAAGAGCTTCCCCGTCCGCCTGATGGCCGTGTTTACCGACGAAAATGGCAATCCTCGCTCCGAGCCGATGAGTGACGAGCATGGCGCTCCCGTGCTCTGTCGCTCTGCGCTTGCCGCACGCGACCGGATGATCGAGCAGCTCTGCGCCTTGCCGCCCATCGCCACAGCCCTCGATGCCATCATCGAACGCTTCGGCGTTGACCAGGTGGCCGAAGTCACCGGTCGCACACGCCGGCTGATCGTCGGCCGCGATGGTCGCCAGAAACTCCAATCCCGCTCGCCGCGCGCCAATGTGGGCGAAACCCAGGCCTTCATGGACGGTGACAAGCGCATCCTGGTGTTCTCCGATGCCGGGGGAACGGGGCGCAGCTACCATGCTGATCTTGCCGCCAGGAACCAGGCCCGCCGCGTCCATTTCCTGCTCGAGCCGGGTTGGCGGGCTGACGCCGCAATCCAGGGGCTTGGCCGGACCAATCGCACCAATCAGGCATCGGCCCCGCTCTTCAGGCCCGTGACGACAGATGTGCGCGGCGAGCGCCGCTTCATCTCTACGATCGCGCGGCGCCTGGACAGTCTTGGTGCTCTTACGCGCGGGCAGCGCCAGACCGGCGGGCAGAACCTGTTCGATCCCGCTGACAATCTCGAAAGCATCTACGCCAAGGAGGCGCTCCATCGCTGGTTCGGCCTGTTGTTCACCGGCAAGCTCGAAGCCGTCAGTCTCGGGCGCTTTCAGGAGCTGACAGGTCTCCGGATCGAAGCGCCTGATGGTTCGATGGTCGATGACCTGCCATTGATCCAGCGGTGGCTCAACCGCATTCTTGCGCTTCCCATAGCCCTGCAGAACGCGATCTTCGACGAGTTCATGGGGCTGGTCGAAGCGCGCATCGATGCCGCCCGGCAGGCCGGCACGCTCGATCTCGGCCTCGAGACGATTGCAGTCGAGGACTTCGCGGTCCTGTCCGACACGTTTTTGCGAACAGATCCGGCTTCAGGAGCGACCACCCATCTCCTCGAACTGGAAATCGCCAGAGCCTTGAAGCCACTCACACTGAAGCGGCTCGAGGAGCTTCACGGCATCACCGGGGAGCGGCAGCGGCCGGTTCGGAACGCACGCTCAGGTCGAGTCGCCTTGCTGTTGCCCGCCCGAAGCATCCTTGCCGATGACGGTACGCGCGTGACCCGCTTCGAATTGCTGCGCCCGCTCAAGCGCAGTCACATCACCGAGGATCAGTTGGCGGAGAGCAGCTGGGAGGATATTGCCATCGACACCTTCCGCGATGCCTGGTCAACCGAGGTCGCGGAGGCGCAAACCAGCCACAAACGCGAGCGCCTCTATCTTGCGACCGGCCTCCTGCTGCCGGTCTGGGACAAGCTACCGTCCGATTTCGTGAGGGTGAGCCGCATCTCGGCAGCAGATGGCCGTTCGCTCCTCGGCCGCGAGGTTCCCGCCCATTGTGTGCCCGAACTGTGCCGAGCGCTGGGTCTGGAGCGCGAGCAAACGCTTTCCGCCGACGACATTGTCCAGACCGTCCTGGCAACGGGCAGGGCTCTGGAGTTCGCGGGCCGAGAGCTCATCATGGTCAAGCGCAGCCTGGTCAATGGCTCACAGCGAATTGAGCTTACGGGATGGAGTGCAGCTCGCCTCGACTGGTACAAGGCGCAAGGCTGCTTCACGGAGATTATCCGTTACCAGACGCGCCTCTTCGTGCCGATCGAAGGCGCCGCGAGCGTGATGGCCAGACTGGCATCATCGGTATAGTTCCTTGCCAAATGGCCCCATTTGGCCTATATGATGCCATATGGAGAACTGCCATGCTGGCTCTTCAACCCGTTGATACTGCCGTTACCGCCTTCCGTCCCGATCCGATTACCCAGGACGAGGCAGCTGCCATGTTCCGGGCAGTCCTCAATCTGTTTGGCAAATGGGAGCTGACCGACGAGCAGGCTGCAACCCTGCTCGACATGCCAGTGCGCTCCTATCGCCGCTGGAAGGCCGAAGGCCCCGGGCGCGTCTCGCGCGATGGGCGTACGCGTCTCTCCAACCTCATGGGCATCCACAAGGCGCTCCGGATCATCTTCTCGGAGGCAACCCGTAGCTATGTCTGGATCAGAGCAGCGAACGAAGCGTTCGGCGGAGCCAGTGCGCTCGACGTGATGCTGGGAGGCGAGCTCACCGACATCATGCGGGTGCGTCGCTATCTCGACGCCGAGCGCGGTGGCTGGTGAGCGGAGCGGCAAATATCCCAGTTTCTCGAGTTGAGTGGAAGGGCGCTGTCAGGATCATCCGCAGTGCCTTTCCACCGATCGACCTGTTCGAAGATATCGCTGATCCAGCCGACTGGCCGTTGCTGATCTCAGCAGAGCAGAAGACCAATCCCCGCATCATGGCGACGATTGGCAATCTCGACCTGGTTCCGGTCGACCGACGCGTCGGCGGAAACGGGGCATCCTACCTCATGGCGCCGTTCACCCACGTCAGCACTGACCGGCCAAGCCGATTTACCGATGGCAGCTACGGCGTGCTCTACGTTGGCGACCGGTTCGAAACCGCGTTGTTCGAGACGATGCACCATAATGCCCGCTTCATGGCGCGAACGAGGGAGGCGCCTGGCTGGACCTCGAAGTTTCGGGAAATCGTCATGACAGTCGATGCAGATTTGCATGACCTCCGAACTCTGGCGGCGGAGCCGGTTCCGGAGCTCGATCCTGACGGCTACGCCGCATCTCAAGCGGTCGCGCGGCAGCTCAGGGGCGCGGGATCGAACGGGATTGCTTACCCGAGCATCCGGCACCCCGGCGGGGAATGCGTCGCGCTCTTCTACCCAGACTGCGCATCAAATCCGCTTCAGGGGCGGCACCTCGACTATCACTGGGATGGCGCGCGGGTTGATCTGGTTCGTGACGCGGGATCGGGCGCTGTCTTCCGGATTGTCGATTTGCCGCCCGATCCCGCCTGACCGAACGAGCTGGGTTTCCGGCCGACTGCTGTAGGATCTCCGAGCGCAGTTGGCGGCCAGCAGGCTTATGCCTGTGCACCAGCCTTCACGAGTTCATGAAGGGCTCTGTCCGGCGAAACCGGGCCCTTGTACAGCGGGCTACAAGGTGTCTCCGCTAGCTTGGCCGAAATGGCCAGGAGGTCGTCATCATCGCCCTTTTCATATGCATAGGCTGCCAGCCAAAACTCGGCTTGGCGAACGAACTCATTGAGGATGCCCACGACGCTCCGGTTCGCAGTTTTCGAGAACTGGACCGTGTCCATTCGCCAAATTTCCTGAGTGATGAATTCAGCAGGGACGCCGTGCTCCTTCAGAACCAGCGCCAATTGCGCAGGGAATCTTCGAGCGAGCGTGGCCGCTGGGGCCAGCGGCATAAGCACGGGAAGCAGCGTGCGCTCAGAAACCAGCAAAACGATTTGCGGCTTCCAGAATATGACTGTGGCATACCAGCTGCCCAGTGCGGTGTCGCTTGGCCCAGGCGCAACGATTTCCGCTTTGATCCGAGCGAGCAGCTTCTTAGTGCAGTGGAGGTGGAGCATCGCGGCCCAGGTTAACGTTCGCTGTTTACCGCGTCCACCGACGCATTTGACCTCGCCGCCGGAATGGCCATGAGCGACCAGATCACGCGGAGGTGTCTAATGCGAACTGCTCTCCGGCGGGCGCGGTTTACCGTGCCTGCGGTTTTTCTCATGCAGCAAGCGACTGCCACTCAGCCAATGCGGCGGATCGGCGCTGCTTGTAGGTCTGGCGGTCGACGAGGTGGCGTTCGGAGCTGAAGTGGTAGTGCAGGCTGGCATGGACTGAAGCGAACTTCTGGAGTGACTTCATTTGCCGGAAGCGCAGCATGGCTCGCTCGCGTCGTCGATAGGGAAGGTGGCTGTTCTCGGCCCGGTTGTTGGCCCAGGGGCCGATCTATTACCAAAAATGGGCGAGCGTACCTTGCGCAGATTGCTGATCATCAGAAGCGCCACCGAGGTCGGACAAGCGCGCCGCTCGGGCACAGACAAGAACCTGTGGTTCACGCAGATGCTCGGGCGCAAGCCACCGATGCTGGTTGCCGTAGCACTGGCCAACAAGACAGCCCGGATCGTCTGGGCTGTGATAACCAAGAACGAAGACCACCAGGCTCTGGCTGCAGCAGCCATTTAGGTGGCGCAGAGCGAACGAGAGTATGGCGCAACAGTCGAAGAACGGGGCTGGAAAACCAGGATCTGCCATCGTGCCTTGCGCACGCTCTCGTCATGTGGATCCAGTCCTCGAACTCCCATACGGGCCAGCAGCATTGCGCTGCATCGACAGGCCGGGCAGATGGCAGCAATCGACCTACCGCCAACTCAACTATTTCGCTGGCGCTCTTCGGGGCGTTCTCTAATCGCGCCTCCTTCGTCAACTTCTTCTTTGTCGCCTTCCGGGTCATGGCTCTCTTCGCGGTCGGCATAGGCCGCCGCAGCATCTGGTCCGGTCGGAAAAGCGCGAGCGCTGCAAGGTCCACAACGGGCTGACGTTAGATCACGTGCCCATGGCCCCAACCGCGCAGTCGCCCGCACCTCGCCCGAGGCGACACGTACATCCGGCTCGCGCCGGATGATCTGGCATTTAAGCGGCGAGTGCGGTTGGCTCCCAGCGGAACGACTCACCGGAACGCCACACGCTGTGCAGGATCACCGACAGCTTCCGCGCCAGTGCCACCCGCGCCTTGCCTGGCCCAGCTCGCTCGGCGATCGCTAGTGCCCAATCCTTCAGGTGCAGCGGTCTCTTTACCCGGTGGAGGATCACGATTGCGGCCTCGTACATAAGCGTGCGCGCCAGGACGTCGCCGCACCCGGAGATGTGCCCGCTTCGGTCGATCTCGCCCGATTGGTAGCGCCGCGGCGTGAGGCCGAGATGAGCGCCGACGGATCGGGAGCGCGAGAAGCGCCCGGGATCTTCGATCGTGCTGACGAAGGCGAGCGCCGAAAGGGCGCCGATGCCGGGCACCGTCATCAGCAACCGACAGGTCGCGTCAGCCCGTACCCGGCGTTGGACGAAGGCATCAAAGACTGCGATCTGCTCGCGAAACTGCCTCCAGGTGACAAGTAGCGGCCGCACGATCAATGCGACCTCTGGGACATCCTCGATCATTGCCTCGACACGGCGATCGAACCTAAGGCCGCGGCCCGCGCCCGGGAGCAGACTAAAGGTCTTAAGCACGCCACGCACCATGTTGGAGAGCCGCGTCCTCATGCCGACGAGTTGGGCTCACGCACCAAGAAGGGATCGAGCCTGATGGGCATCCAGCGACTTGACGTGGACAGAGCGGTACCAGCCTGTCCGCACCACCTGCGCCAGCCCTTCCACATCATTTTGGTCGGTCTTGTTCAACCTCATCTGCAGCGCCGCCTTCACCCGGCGGGCGTCCAAGACGGCAACGTCAAGACCAGCGGCGCGCAGTCCGTGTACAAGCCACGGCGTCATCGCACCGGTCTCGACACCCAATTTCGCGTCAGTGCCTGCGTGCTTGAAGATGAGCTGCGAGATCTGACCAGGATCCGTCGGGCAGGCTCCTCTCCAGACCCGCCGCCCTTCGGCATCGACCACGCAGATCGCCGTGGTCTTCTGTGATACATCCAAACCTACTGAGTGCGGCATCGAACCCTCCGATGGTGCTTAGCACCGGGCACAGCGCCCGGATCGCGGCACTATCGATAACTCGACTCGCCCACCGCGATTACCCGAGGTCCACAAATGGCAGATGTCGATACCGTGCTCGTGCAGCAGATCTTCTACATTGCGCAGCGAGAGCGGGAACCGCACATACATCAGAACCACCAGGCGGATCACCTCGAGCGAGGAATTGAAGCGGCGGAACGGGCTGGGCGGCAGGGCTCGGGATTTGCGCGGCATCCTCCTGCGCTAGCAGGGCAGGGGTCAAGCTGCCACGTTCGTCTGAGTGCCAAATCAGCTTATGATTTTACGGCCAAGGTCGAATGCGGATGGAGGAAAATTTGGTTGTGTCCCGCAGGGTGGTGTAGGAACCGTCGATCCACGGCAGGATCGGGTTGGGGTCAGGCCGCCAGGGCTGGCAGGCTGACGGTGGGGTTATGGCTTACCGAGCCGATTGTTTCCAGTGTCATGTAACGGCGCGATACCGCCCACTCGTCATTCTGCTCCAGCATCAGCGCGCCGACGAGGCGGATTACAGCCGCGTCATTTGGGAAGATGCCGATGACGTCGGCCCTCCGCTTGATCTCCTTGTTCACCCTTTCCAAAGGGTTGGTAGACGCGATCTGCGCCCAGTGCTCTTTGGGGAAGGTCATGTAGGCGAGCACGTCCTCGCGCGATGCATCCATCATGTCGGCCAGTTTGGGGAACTTCTCGCGCAGGGCATCGGCGACCTGTTCCCACTGCTGGTGAGCCGCTTCGGCCGTTTCCTGCGCGAAGATGGTCTTGATCATGGCGATGACGGCGGGCCGCTGCTTGGGGGCGGCATGGGCCAGCGCGTTGCGCATCCAGTGTACGCGGCAGCGTTGCTGGCTCGCATTGAACACTTTGCCGGCGGCGGCGCGCAGCCCCTTATGGTCATCGGCGATGATCAGCTTGACCCCGCGCAGGCCGCGATCCGCCAGCGAGCGCAGGAAGGCTTTCCAGAAGGGTTCGGCCTCCGACGGGCCGGTGGCGACGCCCAGCACCTCGCGCCGGCCATCGGTGTTGACGCCGACGGCAATTATCGCCGCCGTCGAGACGATCCGTCCGCCCTCGCGCACCTTGAGATACGTGGCGTCGATCCACAGGTAGGGCCACTCGCCCTCGATCGGGCGCGTCAGGAATGCGTTCACCCGCTCGTCGATCTCGGCGACCAAGCGGCTGACCTGGCTCTTCGACACCCCGCTGGCGCCCATTGCCTTCACCAGGTCATCGACCGAGCGGGTTGAGACGCCGTGGACGTAGGCTTCCTGGATCACCGCCGCCAGGGCCTTCTCCGCCGTGCGGCGCGGCTCCAGGAAGCTCGGAAAGTAGCTGCCCTTCCTGAGCTTCGGGATCGCCAGGTCAATCCGTCCGGCACGGGTATCCCATCCCCGTTCCCGGTAGCCGTTGCGGTGGTTGAGCCGCGCCGGGCTGCGACTGCCAGCGGCAGCGCCCGTTCTCGCCTCAATCTCCAGATCCATCATGCGCTCGGCGGCAAAAGCCAGCATCTCGCGCACCAAATCGCTATCAGCCCCTTGCTCGATCAGCTCAACAAGGGCCATTCTGTCCTCGGTCATCGTCTTCTTCTCCAGGTTCGAGTTCGCATCCGAACCCTACCAGAAGATCGACGGTGGCCACCCTCTCAGGAAAACCTTCCTACACCACCCTGCGGGACACAACCGCATCGTATAACCGCCAATCTCGGCAATCAGCGATCCCGCAAGCATTCCCGAAATCGAGGCGAAGCGTCCAAGCAAATTTTGACCTTCCGAACTCCAAACACTAGTGTATGGTAGAGAGGTTGTTTCGAGAGTCCAGAGGGCAGGCGAGTCACGTGACCGATTTTTTCGATGCAATTGTGGTAGGCGGTGGTCACAACGGTCTGACTGCGGCCGCATATCTTGCCCGTTCGGGTGCAAGAGTTCTGGTCCTCGAGCGTCGCCAAATTGTGGGCGGGGCTGCCGTGACCGAGGAAGTGATGCCGGGGTGCCGTGTGTCATTTTGCTCGTATATCGCCAGCATGCTTACCCCCGCCGTGGTCAAGGAACTGGGGCTCGCCGATCATGGGCTGAAAATGGTCGCATGCGACCCGGCGCTTAATGTACCGACATCCGATGAGGGCCTCGTGACGCTTTGGTCCGATCCGTTGCGGACTGCGGCAAGCCTTCGGACCTACAGTCAGAAGGATGCCGACAACTTCGTAGCGGTCGAGCATCAACTCAAGGCGCTCGCTCGCTACCTGCAGCCGTTCTTTCTCAAGCCTCCGCCGGCTCTGAGCGGGAGCTTGGTCGACCGGCTCGGGGAATTGGCATCAATGGCCCGCCAATTCTGGGGAATCTCGCGAGATGAAATTGCATCGATGACGCGGTTTCTGACCGGTTCCCTCGCCGAATTTCTCGAGCGACACTTCGAAAGCGAGGAGACGCACCGGCTCTTTCTGGCCAACAACGTTTACGGCAAGCATGGGGGGCCATATGATCCGGGCTCGACCCTAGGCTTGTTGTTCCACCTGTTGGGCGGTGGTGATAATAGCATCCAGGGCTTCAGCGGCCATGTTATCGGGGGGATGGGATCAGTCAGCGATGCGCTGGCCAACGCTGCCCGGGGCTTTGGCGCCGAAATCATCACGAATGCAGAGGTTGCGCGGATCTACGTAAAGGGCGGGCGGGCATCCGGCGTCGAGCTGGTCGATGGCCGAGTGTTTCACGCCAAGGCGGTCGTGTCGAATGCGGACCCAAAGCGAACGTTCCTTGGGTTGGTCGACGCGGAACATCTCGACCCGACATTTCGATCGGACATCGCCGCCATCAAAATGGCCGGTCCTTCGGCCAAGGTGAACATGGTCCTGAGCGAGCCACCTTCGATCAGGGGCATGTCGCTCGACGCCACTCCGGCGGAACGCGCGGTCTTTTCGGTCATGGGCAGCATGGAGGCTATGCAGCGCTGCTATGATGCCTCAAAGTTCGGCGAAGTGGCAGACGAGCTGTGGGTCGATTGCGTGGTTCCAAGTTTGGTCGATCCCACGCTCTGCCCGTCGGACCGCACCATGCTCACTTGCTTTGTCCAGTATGTTCCTTTTCGGCTGCGAGAGGGGGACTGGGACTCGCGACGTGAAGCGCTCGGCGATCAGGTGGTGCAACAGATTGGCCGGGTCGCGCCCAACGTCCCTGGCAGCATCGTCGCACGTAAAGTCATCACACCGCTGGATTTGGAGCGCACCTACGGACTGACCGAAGGCAACATCTTCCACGGGGATCTCAATCTCGCCCAGTTGTTCTTCATGCGCCCGCACCCCGATTGGTCGGGCTACCGCACGCCTGTGGCCGGTTTGTATCTGTGCGGCGCGGGCACGCACCCCGGTGGGGGCGTGACGGGAGCTCCTGGCCGGAATTCAGCACAAGTCATTCTGAAGGATTTGCGCCGATGAGCCGATATTCGGCGTTCGCGCTTCTCAGGAACTGGCTTGGTGGCAATACGGATTGGGATCCGGTCTGGCGCTCCCCCGAACCGGCGAGCAGCTACGATGTGATTATCATCGGAGCTGGCGGCCACGGCCTTGCGACCGCCTACCATCTGGCCAAGCACTACAGGCCTGGACGCATTGCTGTGATTGATAAGGGGTGGCTCGGCGGCGGCAACACCGGCCGCAACACGACCATCGTGCGCTCGGACTATTTCTACAAGGAAAGTGCCGACTTCTACGACCATTCGCTCCGTCTCTATGCCAGCCTCTCGCAGGAGCTCAATTTCAACATCATGTATTCCGCCCGCGGAATCCTTAATCTCGCGCACAGCCGGCTCGAGGTCGATTTTCAGCGCCGAATTGTGAACGCGATGCAGTTGAACGGGATCGATGCCGAACTGCTCGGACGGGAGGAAGTGCTCAAATTCTGCCCTGTCCTGAATGGCGATCCTAATGCAAGGTTTCCCATTTACGGGGCCATGCGCCAGAAACGAGGAGGGACTGTCCGGCATGACGCGGTAGCCTGGGGCTATGCACGGGCAGCCGATGCCCTGGGTGTCGACATCCTTCAGAATACCGAAGTCACCGGGTTCCGTCGGGACATCAGCGGCGGCGTGCAGGGCGTCGAAACAAGTAAAGGCTTCATTGGTGCGACCAAGGTGGGGATCGCCACGGCCGGTCATTCGTCAGTGGTCGCGCAGATGGCCGGTTTCCGATTGCCTGTCGCCAGCTATGGGCTCCAAGCCTTTGTCTCCGAACCGGTCAAGCCCGTCCTGCACACCGTGATCGGTTCAGCCGTGATCGGAAGCTATTGCAGCCAGTCGGACAAGGGCGGCATTGTGTGCGGTGGCGGCATCGATCCCTATCCGTCCTTTGCCCAGCGCGGAAGCGCAGCGACAATGGAAAAAGTGCTTGCCGGCATCGTCCAGCTTGTTCCGACCTTCAGTAGTCTGCGCCTCCTGCGCCAATGGGCTGGAATCGTTGACTACACGGCCGATAGCTCGCCGATCATTGACCGCAGTCCGGTACCGGGGATTTATCTGAACGTCGGCTGGGGCGGAGGCGGGTTCAAGGCGATCCCGGCCGGCGGTGAGGCTTTTGCGCACTTGATCGCGAAGGATGAGCCCCATCCGCTAACCACCGCCTTCGGACTCCAGCGTTTCAGGGATGGCGCGCTCATCGACGAAGCTGCGGCAGCCGGGATTGAACACTGACATGATGCGGATTGCCTGCCCGAACTGTGGCCTGCGCGACGAGCGCGAATTTGCCTATGGCGGCGAAGCCCATATCGACCGACCAGAGCTGGACTGCGACGACCAGGCTTGGGAGGAGTATCTCTTCCTGCGCGCTAACCCCAAGGGCGAGCATGCCGAGCGATGGGTCCATGTGCACGGTTGCGGGGTCTGGTTCAATCTGATCCGGCATACTGAAACTCACGAGGTCGTAGCGGTTTACGTAATGGGAGTTGCGCGGCCGTGACCGGTTACCGACTTTCCCATGGCGGCGGCAGGATCGATCGCGGCCAGTCCATCGACTTTTCGTTCAATGGCAAGCGCTATGCAGGCCTTGCGGGCGATACACTGGCGTCGGCCTTGCTCGCCAACGGCGTGCAGCTTGTCGGACGGAGCTTCAAGCTCCATCGGCCACGCGGTATTATGGGAGCCGGCTGCGAGGAAACCAACGCTCTGGTTCAACTTGAGCACGGCCTATCCTCCATTCCCAACGTGCAGGCCACCATGATCGCTCTGGAGGAAGGGCTGGTTGCCCGGAGCATCAATGCCTGGCCTTCACTGACCTGGGACATTGCTGGCGTGAATGATCGTCTCCGCGGACTGTTCTCTGCCGGATTCTACTACAAGACATTCATGTGGCCGGACTGGCACTGGTTCGAATGGCTGATTCGGCGCGCCGCCGGACTTGGCAAGGTGCCGGTCGTGCCCGATCCGCAGCGCTACGAAGCGCGTCATGTGGAATGTGATCTGCTAGTGATAGGTGGAGGCAGAAGGGGGTTGGCCGCTGCGGCACAGGCAGCGCGAGACGGCAAATCGGTATTGCTTGTCGATCTGGATCAGGGTCTTCCAAGCCTTGAAGGTGTTCGGACCTTTGAAAAGACTGCAGCTCTTGGAATCTGGGATCATGGTTTTGTGCTGGCCGCATCGGAAGGTCGGGTACTCCACCGCATCCGGGCTGAGCAGATCATTCTCGCGACGGGCAAGCAAGAGCGCGGCATCGCATTTGCGAACAACGACTTGCCCGGCATCATGCTCGCCGGTGCGATCGGCAGATATGTCGCGGATTATGCGGTGGCGCCGGGTCGATCCGGCATTTTCTTCGTCAACAACGATCTGGGCTGGCGGTCCGCTATTGAAGCTGCGCAGTGTGGTGTAGGGGTGCGCGCCATTGTCGATGCAAGGCCGCAGGTGCTGCCCGAACTTGCCGATCGCGCCCGTGCGCACGGAATCGATCTATTCTTTTCGTCATTAGTCCGGTCGGCCCATGGGCGCGGACGCGTCACCGGCGTCACCATAGAGAAGCCGGATGGCCTGAGTCGTCTCGCGTGCGACTTTGTCGGGGTCTCGGGAGGCTGGAACCCTGCTTCCCAACTGTGGACCATGGCTGGCGGTCAGACGAAGTTCAACGAGCGCAGCCAGAGTTTCCAGCCGGATGGGTTGGTCGCCAATGTCGAATGGGCAGGCCCCGAACCGATTGAGGCGGAGCCCATCTGGACTGTCCACGGCGGGGATGAAAAGACCATGTTCGTCGATTTTCAGACCGATGTGACCGTGGCAGACATCAAGCTGGCGGCCCGCGAAAACTATCGAAGCGTTGAGCATCTCAAGCGCTACACTGTGTTGGGAATGGGCGTCGACCAGGGAAAGCTGAGCTCGGTCCCCGGCGCCATGATCCTCGCGGAGACCATCGGCGCGGAACCCGGAACGCTGTCCGCAAGCAAGGTTCGTCCGCCCTTCGTTCCTACAGCCTTTGGTCTGATCGGTGCTGATCTACGCGGTGAACGCTTCCGACCCCGTCGGTATCTGCCCGCACACGAATGGCATGTACGCGAAGGTGCTGTGTTCGAGGATTTTGGATGGGAAAGGCCGGCGGCATATCCGGTTGGCGGGGAAGACATCCAGGCGGCAGCTGAGCGTGAAGCCGCAGCGGTCCGAAGTGGCGTTGGTCTTTTTGACGGTTCGCCGCTTGGCAAAATTCTCGTGGCCGGCCCCGAAGCTGCAGCGTTCCTCGACCGGGTCTATGTTGGCACCCCCTCGACGCTCAAGCCCGGGCGGATCCGGTACGGGCTTGTCCTCAACGAGAACGGTACGATCCTGGATGACGGGGTCTATGCTCGTCTCCAAGACGGGAGTTTCCTGCTCAGCCCGTCCAGTGCCTTCGCTGACCGGATGGTCCGCCTGCTGGAGGATCTGCTTCAATGCGAATGGCCGATGGATGTTGTCGTTCAAGACGTGACTGAGCAATATGCTGTCTGGACTGTTGCGGGCCCGAACGCACGAAATGTGCTCGAGGCATTGCAGCCCAGTTTTGATCTCTCAAGTGAGCGTTTTCCACACTTGTCCGTCCGAGAGGGACAACTCGACGGATCGGAAGTACGTATTCAGCGCGTGAGCTTTTCTGGTGAGTTGAGCTACGAGATCCAGGTGCCAGCGGGGCAGGCGGTGCAGATGGGCGATGCGCTGATGGCGGCTGGCAAGCCCTATGGATTGGTGCCCTATGGGATAGAGGCACTCGAAATCTTGCGTATCGAAAAGGGCTACATTCATGTTGGAACTGATACCGACAGCGAGACCCAGCCCGGTGATATCGGTTTTGGCGGAGCCATCGCCAAAAAGCAGAGCGATTTCCTTGGGCGGCGAGCGCTGACGCGTCGCTCATCCTTATCGCCATATCGTAAGCAACTGGTGGGCCTGACCTCGCTTTGCGGCGGGATATTGCCGGTAGGTGGTCATGTGCGGGCTCCCAGTGGGCAGAGCGGAGGATTCGTTACGAGCAGCCAGTTCAGCCCCGTGCTGGGACGGGGCGTTGCCTTGGGATTGGTCGAGCAGGGGCAGCGGCGCCTTGGTGAAATCGTCGAGATCGTCTCGCTGGGGAGGAGTTGGCAGGCCAGGATTTCAGAGACGGTCGCCTATGACCGCGAGGGAGGTCGGCTTGACACTTGACCTCTCAATTATTCGTTTGTCGGTTGATCTGGCTCGTCATCCGGAGTTGAAAAGCCCGATAGAAGGCTGCTTCAACTGCCGGTTGCCCGATTTCGGCGACCTGCATGGCGACACGTCCACCTGTCTGGGGCTGCGCACCAGCCGGTGTGACTGGTTACTGCTGGGCTCTGCATCCGGTATGGCCGATCGTGCTGCTGCGATGAAGCTGCAGCTTGCCGGGGCACCCGCAATCATCACCGATGTCTCCGACAGCTTCGTTGCCGTTTACAATGTCGATAGCGTGCAGCTGGCGACGCATTCTGCTGTGTTGCTGCGGGGAGAAGAGGCCAGGCCAATGCAGATTGGCCAAGTCGATGTCATGGCGTTTTGTCAGAAGGGCCTGGTGACCCTTTTGATACCCCGCTCATATCGCGGTGCACCATGTTGGCAGGATCTACCTCGTGACTCGCAATGAGGCTGCGCTGTGGGGTGTTGCAGAAGCCGCCCCGGCATCATGGTATACCAAAGGGGGATTTCCAAGTTGACAGACGCCTCAATGACGCATATTCCCACACACTCAGTATACCATGGGGGAGGTTTTTCGTGACAGACGCACTGGGAAGAATCAATTCCTTCGGCCGGCTAATGGCCGCATCTATGCTAGCGCTGCCGCTCGCTTCGCCTGCGTTTGCGCAGTCCGCCGAAAAGAGCGACGAGCAGCCGGCACTTGGAGAGATCGTCGTTACGGCGACCAAGCGGCCTGAGCGCCTGCAGGACGTGCCAATCTCGGTGCAAGCTGTCACCGGCGACCTTCTGAGAAGTGGTGCAGTTCAGAACTTCGAGGATGTCCAAGTACCGGGTCTGCGCGTGTCGCGAGGCGGCATGGCCGATACCATTACCGTGCGCGGGATCGGCTCGGGGCAGAATTTGGGCTTCGAGCAGTCGGCGCCAATGTACATCGACGGGGTGTATTATGGCCGGGCCCGCACCCAGCGCCTTGGCTTTCTTGACATCGACCGAATCGAGTTCCTGAAGGGGCCGCAACCAACGTTTCTGGGCAAGAATGCGATTGCGGGCGCCATTAACGTGGCCACGCGGCGGCCCGGCGATAAGTTTGGCGGCGAGCTCGAGTTCAGCTATGAGCCGGTCACCAATGAAAGGGCTGCATTTGGTGCGGTCGACATCCCTCTTGGACAGGACTGGTCCACCCGTGTCGCCTTGCGCTACCGAAAGTCTGATGGTTATCTGACAAACACAGTAACCGGTCGCAAGGAGCCCGAGATTGAAGATCTTCTGGGTCGTATGACGATCACAGGAGAATTGGCAGACAGGCTCAAATTGACGGCCATCGGCTACTTTGGGAACAATGACGACCGAGGGCGCAATAACCAGTCGATCATCTGTCAGCCCAATTTCCGCCGTGACATTTCCGACGCAGTTCGTGAGCCTTGTCTGTTCGATCGCTTCAAGGCCTCGAGTGGACTGATCCCGTCAGCGGCAGAAGCAGCGCGGCCAGACCTCTATACTGACGATAATGGTGGTTCATTCTATAACCGCCTGCGCTCGGGCGGCGGCACACTTTTGCTGGATTATGAATTTGGCAATGGAGTGACGCTGAGCTCGGTAACGGGCTATTACAAGTACAAGAACTACCAGTTTATCGATACTGATCAAGGCGTGGCTAATTATTCCACGGCCACTTTCACTGAACGCTATGATCAGATCAGTCAGGAAATCCGTCTGGTTTCGCCCAAGGACGGTGCGTTCAAATGGTTCCTGGGAGCCTATGTCGACAAGAACAACAACGATGTTGTCAGCACCTCGGACAACGATGCGCGTAATCTTCTGCCGCTTGTGGTTCCGCCTCCGGCAGGCTCGACTAGCCGAACTCCGGCATTTGTGAACGCTCGGATTATCGGTGGCGTTCAGGACAGCGTCGAAGATGCCTCATCATGGGCGCTGTTCGGGGAGGCGAGCTATGCCTTCGGTCCGCTGACGATCCGCGGCGGAGTGCGCTACGAAGAGGTCAAGAAGGATCTCGCATTTGCCGGGTGTGAATCCACTCCCTATTCGGGCTGCACTCCACTTCCAATCCTGACCGCGAGCCGAAAGGATGAGAAGCTCCAGCCCGCCATCACGCTTGAGTATCGTCCGGCTGAAGACGTGATGATCTATTCCAGCTTCAAGAAGGGCTTCAAGTCCGGGGGCTTCTCCGGAACGGATGGCGGGCCGTTTAATCCGGAGAATGCAAACGCTTATGAGATCGGCTTGAAGAGCCGCTTCTTCGACCGACGAGTCCTGCTAAATCTCACGGCGTTCCGGAGCGATTACAAGGACCTGCAGGTTTCTTCCTTCGATCCCGCAACCGCTCTCTTCCAGACAACCAATGCCGCATCCGCGCGGACTCAAGGTGTGGAAGCGGAACTCCAGTTCGCGGTGACAAGGAACTTCAGGCTTTCGACTAACGTCACTTATCTAGACGCAACCTACAAGGACTTTACCACCGCGCAGTGCTTCGCTGGCCAGACGGCCGCTCTTGGCTGTAATACGGCGAACAACACCCAGAATCTCTCGGGCGTTACGACCCCCTATGCGCCGAAGTGGTCGGGCAACATTTCAGCGGACTGGTCCCAGGAAATCGGGAGTGGGCTTACGCTCCGGGCAGGTAGCGACCTCTATTTCACGAGCCGGTTCGCGACCTTGACCGACATCAACCCGAACTCCTTCCAGGAGAAATTTGCCAAGCTTAACGCCAGGGTCGGCCTGTCGAGTGAAAGTGGCTGGGACCTGTCGCTGGCCGTTCGCAATCTTACCGATAAGCGCACCGCTGCCTTCAAGAACACGATCCCGGGCGGATTTAACTCGATTTCAGCGTTCACCGAACCGCCGCGGACTTTCACTATTCAGGCACGCTACCGGTTCTGATCACGCGAACTGGCAGAGCATGGGTGGCAATTTCTGCCCGGCTCTGCCAGTTCATGGCCTGACGGGGCTTGAATGAGCATCGCAAGAAAGAGAGATCCGAAGTACGTCGTCGCCGCTATCTGCATGGCGTTGTCTGGCATGGCAGCGCTGGTTTACCAGGTCGTCTGGACCCACAAGATGGCGGTGGCGATTGGAACGGCACAAAGCGCCGTCGCGATCATGCTGGCAAGCTTTCTCGGCGGTCTTGCGCTGGGTGGTTGGATGGCCGCGCGCTGGCTCAATTCTGGCGTCGATGCAGGCAGACGCTACGCGTTTCTAGAGCTGTTTATTGCGGTCTGGGCCATCGCCGTTCCTCTGCTATTTCCTCTGTTGCAGACGCTGCTGATCGGACTGTTGTCGAGCGGAGCGCATTTGCCGCCTGATGCAGGTTGGGCCCAGTTCTGGGTCTATCTTACGATCGTTGCAGCGGCCTTTGCACCACCGACCATCGCCATGGGAGCCACGCTGCCAATTCTGGTGCGCGCGGTGCGCTGCGGTGTGGACGATGTCGCTGGCCTCTATGCGCTGAATACGTTCGGCGCAGCGGCAGGAGCGATGCTGGCAGGCTTCCTACTGCTACCGTCTTTGGGACTGACTGTGGCCAGCCAGTTGGCCGCAGCGGCCAATATTGTGGCCGCTGTCTTGGCTTGGCGCCACCTGCGCTCCAACGGCCCCGAAAAGAAGCACGATGCGGGAACCGCTGCTTCGCCTGTTCAACGGGTGCTGGTTGCGGCGTTTCTGTCCGGGGTCGCTACTTTCGCACTTGAGGTATTCTGGACAAGGCTGCTGGCAATTCCCTTTGGGGGGACGACTCAAGGCTTTGCGTTCATGCTGGGCCTATGGCTGACGGGACTTGCGCTCGGTGGACTCTATGCTGCGCGGAAGCCGGGAAGTGCAGCCATGGCGCTCACGTTCGGCGCAATCTTGTCCTCGCTGGGCTATCTCGCAATCCTTGTTACGGGAGCTGCTGAGAAATCCGCGGTTCTGGCTCTGTTTCCGGGAGCCATTGCCTTCGGCATGGCCTATCCGCGCTTCGTCGAGGCGGCAGGCGGAGACCCTGCGAAAAGCGCGGCTGTGGTCTATGCCTCAAATACTGCGGGGGCGGTAGCAGGCGCTATGTTGGCTGGCCATTATCTGCTGGAATCGTACGGCTTCGGCGGAACGCTGCTTGTTGCAGTAACGCTACTTTTCTTAGCTGCTGCGGCCGTTTCTCACATATCAAAACAAACTTATGCATTCGCAGCAGGCGCGCTTGCGAGTATCGGCGGGCTCGTAATTGGAGTGCCGGAACCCTACTCGCTGCTCAAGGCCGGTGTCGTAGACAGAGACACATCCGGTGATCTGGTTTCGCTCAATGTGGGGCGCGTTGCAACAGTCGAAGTGCGCGACCGTGATGACGGTGTACTTATTCGAAGTGATGGGCTGCCGGAAGCACTGGTGCCGCGGGCGGGTACGCCACCAGCCCTGAATGATCAACACTGGCTGACTATTCTTCCATCGCTCGCACGACCGCAGGCCAGATCAATGATGGTGATCGGTCTTGGCGGAGGCGTCAGCCTGGAACCGGTCCCTTCGTGGATCAGCACCATAGATGTTGTCGAAATCGAAGAACGTATCATCGAGGCCAATCGCAGGATTGCGTCGCAGCGTGCGGTGGATCCGCTATCTGACGCCCGGGTCAAGATCGTCCACAATGATGCACGTAACGCAATGCTGCGCACTGGCAAACGCTACGACATCATTGTGTCACAGCCGTCGCATCCTTGGACGGCGGGTTCCTCGAATCTATACACGCGACAGTTTGTTGCGCTCGCCAAGGCGCGCCTCGCCGATCATGGAGTGTTTGTCCAATGGATGAACGCGTCCTTTGTTGATCCACGGTTACTCCGATCTTTCCTCGCGACGCTTGCATCTGAGTTCCCCAATGTCCGGGTATACGAACCGGTTCCGTTCAACTTGATCGTCATGGCTTCGGATGCTCCCATATTGCCAGAGAGCGGGCTTGCTGTAGTAGGGCCGGCCGATGTCCGGCTGCTCGATCGAGCGGGCATCCTGGATGCGGACGATTTCGCCTGGTCGCTCCTCCTTGATGAGGGAGCAGTGCGACGGGCTATTGCAGGGGCCTTTCCGATCAGCGACGACAGGAATTCAATGGCTTTTGAAACAGGGCCGGGGCGGGGAATCCTGACCCGGACGGGACTCGATGCCTTTACCCAAAGGCCTGCGGGCGTGCGGGCCGGTAGCGACTATTCCCGCCTGCGGCTGGCGCAGGCAGGCCTGCTACCATTCACGCCGGTGACGGAAAGTGGGCTGGTGGCGCTGGCCAGAGCGAAAGGCGCAGCTGGTGATTATGCGGCGCTGGCGGGGATGGATCGGCAACTTGCGTCCGTGACACCTGTTGAACCGGGGTATGCAGCCGCAAATCAGCTACGCTCGGCCTGGCGCCTTGAACGGATTGCTTCCGTCGATCCCCGGCAGCGTGCAGCCATAGCCCAAGAAACGCTGACTATCGTTGATGCCGCGCTGCGCGTCGAGGCAACCACCGATCTGCTGATCCAGCGCGCGACTCTTGCGCAAGTGATCGGCGATCATGCGATGCTGGTGGAAACTGCGCTCGCCTTTGCCGTTGTAGCGAGCCAGTCGAGGGGTGGAACTCTCGAAGCGCGCCGTTCGGAGGCGTTAAAGGCCGCCCTTGGGAGGCTGGAGTCGTCACCGATCCGCCAGCGCGCCATTGCCGCACTTGACGGCGTTGCGCAAAGATAAGGAAACTGTGACGCGGGGCTTGACAAACGTGGCATTGGACAGCCCGCAACAGGTCGTCAACCTGCTGGGCTCATTCCGTTCAATCAAACACAATCGTTCGGGATCCGTTCAGTATGACACGCTGCTCGACATGCCAGCGGACGGCACGCGAGAGGACTGATGCCTCGACTTCCTGACCAATAAGCGTGAGTTCCTCGGCGGTACGAGAATGACTTACGCGCCGCGTGTCCTGCTCGATGATCGGGCCTTCATCGAGATCGGTTGTAACGTAGTGAGCCGTCGCACCGATGAGCTTCACACCCCGGGCATGGGCCTGGTGATAGGGCTTGGCACCTTTGAAGCTTGGAAGAAAACTGTGATGAATGTTGATGCACCGCCCAGCGAGCACTGCGCAAAGATCTGGTGACAAGATCTGCATGTACCGAGCCAGAACAACCAGATCGATGTGATTCTCTTTTACCAGTTTGAGAAGAGCCCGTTCCTGCTCTGGCTTGGTCTGCGGAGTGACGGGCAGGTGATGATACGGGATGCCGTTCCACTCGGTGAATGAGCGCATGTCCTCGTGGTTCGAAACAACAGCTCGGATCTCCACTGGCAGTTGGCCAGCGCGCCAGCGGTAGAGCAGATCATGCAGGCAATGCCCGAAGCGCGAAACCATCAGCAGGATTCTTGGCTTCCTTGAGGCATCGGTGAAGGTCGCTGTCATATCGAACCGTGATGCAATGGGTGCGAAAGAGGATTCAACCTCAGGCAGCGAGGGTATCGCTGCTGACACCGGCTTGAATACGATCCGCATGAAGAAGTCGTCGGCATCCTGATGCTGGTGCGACTCCACGATTGTGAAGTTGGATTCGGCAAGAAAGCCTGTGACAGCCGCGACGAGTCCTGGCCGATCAGTGCAGCGAATGGTAAGGAACATTTTGTTTGTCATCTGGATTACGAAGCCATTTCCACAGCAGCCTCAGGTCATTCAATGACCATACAGCAGTGTATGGAAATCGCAAGCGTTGAACTCTGCTCCTGCGGAGCCTATTGCCAACGCGCGGGCCAACTGGCGACTCGTAGATCCTGGCGTTGCGCAAATTTGGTGGGATTGAGGTGGTCAAGGTCCCCATTCTTGCCGTTCTGTTATGAGGTGGGGACATCAGGTTGCCCCGCTTTATGCGAATTTGGCATGCTGTTGTTTGATCGTTCGTAATTTTGAGCGGGGTACGGACTGGTGGGAGGTGCGGTGAGCAGCGAAGGAAGCGCCGGTACATTGCGTCGGCGGACAAAGCCCCCAACGTCCAGTTCAAACCGGACCTCGTCGCGCTTAAGTCGCGAAGACTGGATCAATGCAGCGAAAACTATGCTGGTTGAAAGCGGTATTGACGGCGTAAAAGTCGATTTGCTTGCAAAGCGCATGAAGGTAACTCGCGGCAGCTTTTACTGGCATTTTGAAGATCGCGACGCGCTGCTCGATGCACTGCTGCATTTGTGGGAAGCAAGTAACACCGAACCAATGCTGGCGGCGATCAAGGCGGCCGGCGCACGCGGCGATCGCGAGGATTTTGATGCGACTGTCGGCCGCTTGTGGATCGACGAAACCGAATTCGACCCGGCATTTGATTCGGCAATCCGTGACTGGGCACGAACCGATCCCGACGTTGCGGAAGCTGTGCACCGCATCGACGACATTAGAGTTGCTGCCTTTGCGGAGATGTTCAAATCTTATGGCTTCACGGGCGACGAAGCGGAGGTCCGCGGTCGCATCATCTATTATCATCAGGTAGGTTACTACACCCTCGGCATCCGCGAAAGCAGCGCCGAGCGCAAGCGCCTTGGAGCGCTCTACGACAAGGTACTGCTCTACTGACTTATGGCTCCAGCCCCCAACCTGTCAGCAAGGTATTTGCGGATGTCGAGGCTGTCGTCTTCCATTGGTGCATACCAGCCATGTTCGAGCGCTCCCATGCTCATACCCTGCTGGACGCGTTCGCAGACTGCCCAATCCTGGCGGTTCGTGATGTCCCAGAAGTCGATCGCGTCGGAACCGTTGAAATTGGGTTGGGAAATTTCCTCCGGATCGAAGAGAAAGCGGCATTCGACAATCGTCTTTTCGGCTGAGATAGGCCAGAGGATGAAGGCGGCACCATGTTCTGCGCTCATTGAGAGCATCATGTTCGGATAGACGAGTTCGCCCTTGTGCCGAACCAACTCGAATTCGTCGAGCCCTGCGAACGGCTTGCGGGACGTCGTGCCGGTGAACGTGTAGGTCCAGGCTCCTTCGCGATGGGGTACACCATTTTCCCAGTCGAGTTCGAGACCGCCCTTCTTGCGGAATACCGGCACGATCTCGCAAAGTTCCGGATGGACACCGCTGCAGTGATAACATTCATTGTAGTTTTCGGCGATGACCTTCCAGTTCGCGGCGACCTCATATTTGATGGTATGCGCGGTCTGTAGTCGGTCCAGCGGGTAATTTGCGAGCCGTTTCGGAGCGAGACCAATATCAGCAACCCCAAGTGCCCTGGGTATCTCTTCCCCAAGCTCTGGGCGCAGTTTCAAGAAGATGAACCCGCCCCAGGTTGCGATACCAACCGGGATCAGGCTGAAATCTTTCACATTGAAATCGTCCGATTTAGTCAGGTGAGGTGCATTGATCAGCGCGCCGTCGAAACCGTAGGTCCATTGGTGATAGGGGCAGCGAATGAAGCCCCGGTCAATTCCCCCGTTGAGGGTAACCCCCCATTTCGAATCATCACCACAAAGTTTTGATCCGCGGTGACGGCAGATATTCTGGTGGGCGCGCAGGCTGCCGTCTTCGAGACGCCCGACAATCACGCTCTCTCCAAGGACCGGCACTACGATAGCGTTGCCGGGTTCTGGTACGTCTTCGCAACGCGCTACACATACCCATTCCCGGCTAAAGAGTGCGCTGCGCTCCCGCTCGAAGAACGCTGGTTCTGTGTAACACCGGAATGGCAAAGACGCCTTCATGGCTGAAGATACAAACTGACTCATCATGACCTCTCGCGAATCCGAATGGGCTACTTTCCATATTGCCAATGGGTCTTCAATACAATACAGTGCTGTATGGTTTTGATTCGATGCCGTAAAAATGCTGAGGTCAAAAAGGGAGGGATTGATGAGATTCAAGCGGTCAATTTTGCTGCAGACTGCAAGTCTCGCAGTGATGATGCATCCGCAATCTGCGAGCGCTCAGGAGGCTGACCGCAGCGGCTCATCGCAGGCCGACGAGATTGTGGTCACTGCCACCCGACGGGCAGAGACCGTCCTCGAAATCCCTTACAACATCAGCGCGGTCTCAGGAGATACGCTGGAGAAGGCTAACATCACAGATCTTGCTGGGTTGCGGAATAGCACACCCGGTCTGATTGCGGTTGACTATGGACCGCGTGCCAACGGCTCGAACAACAACTTCATCATTCGCGGCGTATCGACTGACGCGATTGGCGGGGGGGGAACATCGTTTCCCAAGCTCGGAAGTTCTGCGACATCGACCTATATCGACGACATCCCTGTTTTTGCGAACCTCAAGCTGAGCGACATTGCCCGCGTCGAAGTTTTGCGCGGGCCGCAGGGTACGTTGTTCGGCGCGGGGTCGGTTGGCGGTACAATTCGGTTGATCCGCAATCGCCCCGACATTGGCAAGTTCGATTATGAAGCGAATCTCGCCGCATCAACGACGCGACATGCTGGCAAAGCTGGCTATGACGCTGATGCCATGCTGAACGTCCCCATCGGTTCCACTTTAGCCCTGCGCCTAAATGGGGGCTACGAGTATCAGGCCGGGATCATCAACGCGACCAATGCCTATGTTTATGACAAAGATATCAGGTTCAATCCGGATGCACAGGTTGTGCTGGCCAATCCGGCAAGCCCCCTGACCAGCCCGGCCGTGACCCGGGCGATCAAGGACATTGACTGGGCGAAAATCTGGTTCGCCCGCGCCGCGTTGCGCTGGCAGCCCACCGATGCCGTGGACATCGAGGCGAGCTATCTTCACCAGAACACCAAGGCAAACGCCTTTCCATTCCGAACGGGCACCTCCGGTTATGAGAACCGGCAACTTATCCCAGTGAGCCCAATTGATACGGATACCGATCTTGCTTCGCTTACCGGGACAGTCGATTTCGGTTTTGCGACGCTGACGTCCGCGACGTCCTATTCCCGCAGCCGTTCGGATGACCTGTACGATAATTCCCAGATCGCCAACGCATTCATCCAGTATTATGGAAACTATCCGCGCGCCTCGACCACGAACTACGACATCGTCAAGGACAGATCATTCGTACAGGAGTTACGCCTGGTTTCGAAAGATAGTGACACGTTCGAATATGTGATTGGGGGATATTACCAGAACCGTAAACAGAGCACTTTCGCTTTCTCGACCGTGCCAGGACTTGCTGCCTATTCGACATTGCCGGGAAGCGGCGTTTTCCTTGATACCTATGCCAATGACGTGGTCCTCTACTTCGGAGGGGTTCGGCCTGGCACGCTCAATCCGCCCGACACATCCTTCACCTTCGATCGTCAGGTGCGTTTTGAGGAGCTGGCGGGTTTCGGGGAATTTACCTGGCATGCGACCCCAGCCTTGTCGTTCACTGGAGGAGCGCGAATCTTCAATCAGAAGTTCCGCCAGAGTACAGTGCAGACATTTCCGACCCTGGGGTTTTTTGGCGGTGATGGCGCGTCAAGCGATCCAGCCTATCTCGCGAATGGCACGTCGCAAGGTTCCGGCTCGCGTTCGGAAACTAAGGCCATTTTCAAAGGGAACGCATCGTACGAATTCGGCGACCAGCTGGCCTATTTCACCTTTAGCCAAGGCTTCCGCTCGGGCGGCGCCAACGCCTACCCGATCGGACCACGATCCTGTCCGGCTTGCGATCCGGGCACCTTCCTGAACTATGGTCCGGACAGCGCCAACAATTACGAGTTCGGCATCAAGGGCCGGTTGCTGGACCGCGCGATCAGCTACTCACTTGCTGCGTTTCGCATCGACTGGCAAGACATCCAGATTGAAATTGCCTCCAGGGCCGGTACACCAACAATTGTCAATGGCGGCCGGGCCAGATCGCAAGGGATCGAGTTTGAGGCTCAGGTGCGTCCGACCTCAATGGTCACAGCATCAATTTCCTACGCCTATACCGATGCCAAGACGACCGAAGTTATTGGTCCGATTGCCTTCGGCGGGCGCAACTTTATCGCACCTTCTGGTACCCGGCTGCCCGGTTCGGCGCGGCACCAGGTGGGTGCCGCCATTGATATTTCGGTTCCGCTGGGTAGCAACAAGGATCGGACCATCGACTTCCATGCCGATGTGAACTGGCGGAGCGATGTACTGTCTAGCCTCGATCCAAATTCTCCGGGATTTGCTAGGCTCGATGGGTTCGCCATGACGAACATGTCGGTCGCCTATGACTGGAGTTCGGCGCTGCGCATGCAGATCTTTGTGACGAACGTGTTTGACGTCGATGGCATTTCAGCGAAAACTGCCGGAAATAACCTTGCGCCGCCGAACATCAGAGCCTTGTACCGTGGGGACTATATTGCGCGGCCGCGGACAGTGGGAATTCGCCTGACGTTGAGACAGTGAGCAAAACGAGGGCAGCACTTGAGCAGGCGCGCGGCGCTCTTGCCGGGAACAGGCCCGACCTCGCGAGAGCTTGCCTGACGAGATCTTTCGACGAGCTTGTCGCTGATGTTCAGGCTGCGGCGATGGCTGGCGATCTCGCGTCCGCTGCGGGCGACTACCGCCTAGCCAACCGCTTTTTCGACAGCGTGCTTACACGCGAGCCGAACCTGGTCGGCGTGCGTTTCAATCGCGCGGCGACGGCTCGCTTTCTTGGTGAGCTGGAATCTGCCGAAAAGGACTATGATGCCGTCATAGCTGTGGACCCTGCAGATAGCGAAGCGTGGTTGAATCGTAGTCATCTCAGGCGCCAAACAAGCGTTCGCAATCACATTGCACAGATCGAGACAGCACTGGGCGGTGATCACCCGGCTTGGCAGCATCGAATGCGGCTACTTTATGCGCTTGCAAAAGAGCGGGAGGACCTTGGTCATGTTGCCCAGGCCTTTGCTGCCCTGGACGCAGCCACCAAGTTGCGGCGATGCCATCTGGATTATGACATTGACGATGATCTCGCGGCGCTAGCGGCAATTCGCAGCACCTTTACTAGTTCTACCTTGGCGTCGATGGGCGAGGGATTTTCCGGTGCTGCGCCGATCTTTGTCCTTGGCCTGCCGCGCTCGGGGACGACCCTGGTGGAGCGCATTCTTGAAGCTCATCCCGACGTCGTATCTGGTGGAGAGATGTCGGCCTTCGCGCGCGCGCTGGAGCATTGCGCAAAAGCGAGTGGATTCCGGGGGGGCGGCAAACATGCCTTGATCCCGTTCAGCAAGACGCTGGATCCAGTCATGTTGGGTGAGTTCTATCACGCGCTCGCATCGGCAGGCCGGGACCCGTCACTGCATATTATCGACAAACTGCCGCTCAATTATCTCTATATTGGGCTCATCGCCAAAGCTTTGCCACGTGCGCGCATCGTACATGTCCACAAGCCGCCACTTGCGGTGGGCTGGGGCATGTTCAAGACGCTGTTCGTACAAGGCTATCCTTTTTCCTATGATCAGGTTGAGCTTGGACGCTACATCGCGGCATTCCATAGGCTGATGGACCACTGGAGCCGCGAACTGCCCGGCAGGATTCACCATGTTTTTTATGACGATTTGGTGCGCGATCCGACAACCGGCATCCGCGAACTCGTGGCTGCCTGCGGCCTCGACTGGAATGAAGATTGCCTGTCACCACACAAGGGGTCAACTGCGAACACCTCGCACAGCGCGGCCCAGATCAGGGAGCCCATTCATACGAGAGGGTTGAGCGGATGGCGCGATTTTGCGCCCTATCTGGAGCCGATGCGCAAGGCGATGCTGGCAGAAGGCCTCGTAACAGAATGACGTCCCGTTTAACGGGCGGTGGCGGACGTTGGCTCGCTGTCTTTTGTCAGCTCATGCGGCTTTGATCGAGCGGGAATCGGCTTGATTACAACGTTGGAGAAATGGGCGATCGAACCTGGTCCGACCCACAGACCAACTCGCCCCGAACGCTCGCCAAGTTTGAGATTGCTGACGATCAGGTTAGGTTGCTTGGCACCGTTAACGAACAGGCTGGCGCGCGCACCCTCGACCACGATTTTCATGCGAGTCCATCGCCCCGGTTCGAGATCCACATAGGACTCGAACTGCCCCGGATCCTCAGTCCTCAATCTGTGCCAAGGATAGTCTGGATGGGAGATGTACTGGATGGCGCGATTCCGGCGCACCTGATCTTCGGCGCGGCCGTTGGTCGGCCTCAAGTAGATGGCTTCGAAACTGCTCCGATCTTCGGCGATGTGGAAGGCAATACCAACAAAACCTCTCGCGGTGGTTTCCGCGGATACGGGCATGCCTGCTACATCCGCCTCAATTACAAAATCTCTGATCGGCGGATAGGGAAGCACCGCGAAGGTCGCGTCGATATCAGCTGCTTCCGCTTCAGGAGAAACGATGAGTCTCAAGGCCCTGCGGTCCCGATATTCAGTATTCTCAGCACCGACGTTTTGCAACGTTAGGCGCCTGGCGTCTGAAACTGCCGTGGTTCCGGCCGACGCAGCGCCAGCAACTGAGACAGCAACCGCCCCGGCGATCAGGCAGGAGACCCGTCGAAAACTTCTGTGCACTCAACAAACTCCTTCGGATGCGGTGAGTACTTGCGGGGCGTGGCTTGGTCGTTGCACCGAGTCTTTGAGATTTGACGCCAGTGGGAGGCTGTGGATCGGCGCCCCGGAGATATTGACGAAACCCGATTTCATCGCGCTTGGCATTACAATACAGAACTGTATGGTAGTGTCAAGGCTGGATGATTCGGCCACTCACCGAGTGGAGGACGGAGAATGGCGGGAGAAATTGCTGTCTGGGCAAGTGACGGCGATCAGAAGCTACAGAAGCGCGAGATCGAACCGGGCTGCCTGGTTTCGCGCAGTTCTCGTACAATGAGTCGTCTAAGTCTGGGTTTCGCGGCAGCGTTTGCGATCCTTACCACGTCCTACGCCAGTGCCAAAGATGCCCCGCAAGCTAGCTTCTTGCGACAAAAGATTGCGATGAAGGATGGAGTGCAACTGGAAATCTGCCTTGCCAAACCTTCCAAGGCGCCTCCGAAAGAGAGATTCCCAGTTCTTCTCACGGTCGATGGATATGCTAGTCCTTGTGGAAGCCACGGACGCCCGTGGTATGCCGACTACGTCAAGGCAGGCTATGTCGTAGCCTATCTCAATCTTCGTGGAACGGGAGCCAGTGAAGGGAAGCTGGCAGACCGGGAATACTCCCAAACCGAGCTTGATGATACGGCTGAGGCCGTGGACTGGCTGTCAAGTCAGCCTTGGTCAACCGGCCGCATAGGCATGTTTGGGACCTCGTGGAGTGGCTTCACCGCCATGCTGGTGGGTGCCAGGAAACCGGCTGCGCTCAAAGCCATCGTCACATTCATGGCGACCGAAGACATTTACTCCGAAGATGTTCGCTATCCTTCGGGTATCCTCCATATGGACGACTATACAGTCGCCGCCGACAGCATGCTGTTTGTGACACCGCCGGATCAGGATCCGTTCGATGAGGAGATCCTGCGAAACCGGTTCGACCAGCAGCCGATGAGTCTTACATTTCTGCGGCAGCAGCGGGACGGTGAGTTCTGGCACCGCGGCTTGCGCCGTGATCTTAATCCCTCTGCAGGTGATGTGCCGACTATGATGGTCGGAGCGTGGCATGATCCCTATCGAAACGCGGCCATTCGCGCTTTGGAAAACTCGCGTGGGCCTGTGCGGGCGGTGATCGGCCCCTGGAATCACAGCTCGGATTATCCCGGGCCGACCGCCGATCTTGGGCGAGTAACACTCGATTGGTGGGATTACTTCCTGAAAGGCAAGCAGAACGGCGTGCTTGAAAAGCCGCAAGTGAGTGTCTTCATGCGGCGCCCCTACCGCCCGATCATTTCGCGCTCGCAAATCCCTGGCGAGTGGCGCTCGATTGCGCGCTGGAACAATGCGCCCATCCGGCCGCAGATCTTCTCTTTGACCGAGAGCCACGCCCTAGCGCCCATTGCGGGGCCGGCTTCGGATCACCGATTGCGCATGATTGCCAGTACGGGGGTCGGCGCAGGACTGGGCTGGATCGATGTGTCTCCGGATCAGCGCGAGGGCGACGCGACAGCGCTCATCTATGAAAGCTCGCCGCTGACGAGTGAATTGCAGATTCTTGGCTCTCCGGTCGCGTCGCTGCTGTCCTCAGTCGATGTCGATCATGCGAACTGGTTCGTGAAGCTATCCGACGTAGCTCCTGACGGGACCACAACGCTGGTCACGGGCGGGGCGTTGAACGGCGCACAACGCCAATCATCTGTCGAGCCGGAGCCACTCGTGCCCGGAACCCGGTATCCCTTGGAAGTGAAACTTCACGCCACCTCATGGATCTTCCAACCTGGTCACCGCATGCGCATTTCGGTCTCCAATGCCCTGTTCCCGTCCTATTGGCCGTCGGCGAAGCCGCTGGTCATGACGCTCGGCGTGGGGGAGGGCGGCTCGACGCTCGCGCTGCCGGTCATTCCGCCGCAAGCGCCCGAAGCTGCCGAAAAGGCGGCGGCCGACATGGGTAGCCGCAATCTGACAGTGACTGAAGCGGAAGCAGCAGGCAGCGGCCATGCTGAAACGACCTGGAACGGCCCGGTCAGAAGTCAAATCCTGCGCGACGATCTGAAGCGGACGACGACCGTCAAACGCGGTTATCAGTGGGCCAGCCCTGACGGGGAGGACGTATCAGTCGAATTTTCCGTTGCCGATGATGATCCCGCGAAAGCCAGCTTTGTTGGCCGATCGTTCATGAAAAGCAAATGGCGAGAGCATGATGTCGAATGGCGCGGCACGACGGAGCTCAAGAGCGATGCCGGGGCCTTCCATTATAGGCATGTCCGGCAGCTATTGAGGGACGGCAAGGTCGTTCGTGAACGCGAATGGAATGAGCGCATCCCGCGCGACCTTCAATAGGGCGACCGATTGAGTCCTCGGGCGGAGCGCGAGGCCGGTGTCTGCGACGAGGAGAAGAGCATGCAAGGGTCGAGGCGGGAGTTCATTGCTGGCGCGGGCGCGCTTTCGGCGATTGGCGGTTGGTATCGGCCGGCTTGGGCCAAGACGGACGTTTGGTTACCGCCAGCAAACCGGAAGCTGAAAGTTGTTGAGCACAGCTTGATTGAGATGCCTGACGGCGTGAAGCTGGCAGCGCGAATTTTCCTGCCCGAAGATGCTGATGCCCGCCCGGTAGGAGCGATCCTCGAGTATATTGGTTACGGCAAACGTAGAAATTATCGGCGTGTCGACGACCGAACCGCATCGTGGTTGGTCCCACGTGGTTTCGCCCTAGTGAGGGTCGATGTGCGCGGCACTGGTGAGTCAGGCGGCATAATTGTCAACGAGTATGACTTGCCCGAACAAGCTGACGTTACACCCTTGATAAAGTGGATAGCACGCCAGCCCTGGTGCAATGGCAATGTCGGGATGAGGGGCATTTCATACGGTGCGATCACGGCCTACCAGGCGGCAGGCAAAGATATTCCCGAGCTCAAGGCAATCATCGCCGCAATGGGCACGGAAAACGGCTATACAGACGATGTCCATACACTGGGCGGATGCGTCATCAACGAAAAAGTGGTTTGGGGCACAATCTGGAAACAGGTCATGACGGTGCCGCCCGATCCGGAGCTCGTGGGCGAAGTCTGGCAGTCAATGTGGCTTGAGCGATTGCAGGCACAGCTTCCTCTGGTTTCTGAATGGATGCGCCACCAGCTGGTTGATCAGTACTGGAGAAATAGAATTCTTTCGAATTACTCAAAGGTCAAATGCGCTGTCTATGCAATCGGCGGACTTGAGGATTCCTACATTGATACCGTGCCTCGAATATTGGAGAGGCTTGACTGCCCACGGAAGGGCATAATCGGCCCATGGGGTCATGACTGGCCGCAGGAGGGCGATCCGGGACCGCGGCTCGATTGGGCGGTTGAGGAAGCGCGCTGGTGGGACCATTGGCTGAATGGTCATGACACAGGCTTGATGAAAGAGCCGATGTTGCGGTCGTTCGTGGCCGAAGCAACGGTGGCACAATGCTATCCCCAAGACGTTCCGGGCCGTTGGGTAGCGGATGAGGCCTGGCCGTCTGCCCAGATCAGCAAGACCTCTTACCGATTGGGACAGGGCGGAATACTAAGCCGCAAGCGCTCGCCCAAAGGCAAAGTCGAGATTCCCGCTAATGTCCTTGTAGGTACGGCTATACCAGTCCTGTCTCCGATCGACATGACATCCCAGGCACCTGTCGAGCAATCATTTGACGACGACTTTTCGATTCTATTCGAAACAGCGCCGCTCACACAAGGCATTGATATTGTTGGGCAGCCAAGACTGAAACTTCATTTCGTCGCTGACAAGCCCATTGCCAAGATCGCAGTACGACTTAACGAAGTTACGCCAGACGGACGATCTTGGCTGTTGACGTACGGCGTCCGCAATCTCGCGCACAACTCTGATCATACGGCCTATGTCCCTATTGCACCAGGAACCGAACAGACCCACGAGGTGCTTTTGAAGCATACTTCCCGGCGTATAAGAAAAGGCTCCCGGCTTCGCCTTTCGATATCCCAAAACCAGTGGCCAATTGTTTGGCCCGCGCCCGAAGATGTTGCGCTGCACTTGATTACTGGCGTGACCCATCTGGAGTTGCCCCTACGCATTGGCAGGACAACCGAACCAGATATGCCGATCAAGACATTGCCCAATCCTGCACGATCTCCTGCACAGGAAATGAAGCCGACGAGCAGGCTGGCAAGAATTGAGGGAGCAGCCGGGAAGCGCAAAGGGGTTATGGAAGTTGCCTTGCCAATGGAGCTCCAAAATCTGGAGCCGATAAAAATGCAATTGGGTTCAGGGCTTTCGTTAGATGCCACGATCACGGAGGGAGATGTCAATTCCTACCGCATTGCATTTACCTCCGAGAATGCTTCGTCGCGCGATGGATGGAAAACGGAAGCACGCGTCAAAACCACGATGACCAGCACCCCCAGCGAATTTATCGTCGAGGAAAGCATCGAGGCCAAGCTGAACGATAAGGCTCTGTTTGCGAGGCAATGGTCCAATCGTATCCCGCGTAACGGAAACTGACTGGATTCAATATTTTCATCGAAATCGGTGGGTTGTGAAGGGCACCTTTTTGGTGAAACCGTCATGACAATTTGACAAATAATAGGGAGCTTAGATCGATGCCCAAGGGAAATTTTCTGCGCTGGAACTCTTGGTTTTTCGGAGGTGCGACGCTCGCACTAACCGGAATCGCCCAGGTTGGTAGGGCGGAGACCATGACTATTCCCCAGCGTGCTGTGGCACCCGCTCCCTGCCCGATCGAGGTTGCACCGGCGCTTGGCGGGCGCGTCCAGTGTGGCAAGATCGAGGTTCCCGAGGACCGGGAAAGGGCCAATGGCCGAACGGTGACTGTCCACTTCGCCATCGTCCAGCCTGAACAGCTGGCTGCGGGCCGCGCTCCGATCCTGTTCGTCATGGGGGGCAATGGCGCGGGCCTCAAGAACCTGCAAAGGCAACCGGGCTTGGCTCAAATCCTGTCACGCAAGGATGCGGTGATCTATGTCGATCATCGCGGATCGACACCGTGGGGGAAGCCTGACATGTCGTGCCCGGAATTCCCGGAAGGCATGGAGGCAGCCGATCCCAAGGTTGATCCGGCTAAGGTCGAGACTTGCCGCAAAAGCCTTACCGAGCGGATGGACCTCAATGCCTATGGTGCTTACGAGGCCGCGCAGGATCTGCGGGACGTGCGGCTTGCACTCGGCATTGATCGCTGGAACGTCTATGGCGTCTCTTATGGCACCACGATTGCGCAGCGCCTCAATGTAATTGATGGCAAGGCGATCGGAGCCGTCGTGCTCGACGGCATGTCGGGCATGGAGTCCAATGCCTTCGGCAAGGCCTTCGTGGTCCAGCCGCTTGTCGAGCTGATCGACGAATGCTCGGCCGCGCCGGAGTGCGCCGCAGCATTCCCCCGGTTCGAAGCCAATCTGGGCAAGGCAGCCTCCAGTCTTGAACGCCGCCCCCGCGTGATCGAGGGCCGCAAGGTCTCCAACGTGGAATTCCTCGATCAGGTCAGGCTGGCGCTGGCCCATCCGGACCTGCGGGGCAAGATTCCGCTGGCGGTAGAGCGCGCTGCCAAGGGCGACCTGCTCGCTTGGCAGGGCCTCGCCAACCCGGAAGCCAATAGCGGTGGGAAGGATCCGGCCTTCACCTGGCCGAGTTCGGTCTGCCGCGACGAGTTTCCCCGCATGGATCGCCCTGGCACTGGCGCCTTCCCGACCCGTAAACTGGCGCCAGCAGTGGTTTCGGGCGCGAGGATGACGGCGTTCGAAAGCTATGATTGGGCCAGGTTCTGCCCCAGAATGGGCTTCAGTATGAGCGATCCTGCTACGATTGCCGTGGCCCGGTCCGATACGCCAGCTCTGTTTCTTGCTGGTCAACTGGACCTCGTTACTCCACGGTTCCAGAGCGAGGAGACCGCAGGCAACTTCACCACTGCCCGGATCGTCGAGTTTCCGCTGACCTTTCACTTCGTTCTGCTGAACCATTCCGAATGCGCAGGTCGTATGATCGTCAAGTTCTTCGAGAATCCGGTTGATCCGCTGGATCGGGCATGTGTCGATGAGCTGCCCGAAACCAGATGGGTTCTAAAGTAGGTCTATGCAGAGACGGTGCAGGCGGCCCATGGTATACTACGACCTATGGGGGCAGGCACTATGAGCCAAAAATCCTACGATTATCGGCAGAAAATCAATGCGCGGATTGCGCAGGCCTGCATATTGGTATACCAGAATTGAGGTCTTGCAGCTTTTGCGATCGACGATGGCAAGCCGGGAGAGATTGAATGGCTTCCAATAAGGACGAACGTCCAATGATAGCCGTCTCCGACGTGCTAGACAATGCGCCGTTCTCCGCCTTCCATTTCGGACTCATCCTGCTGTGCACGTTAGTGGCCATTGTTGACGGGTTCGATACGACAGCACTTGGCGTGATCGCACCGACGGTCGCACGGGACTGGGGCCTGAGCCTGCCGACGTTCGCGCCCGCTCTGGCGGCTTCGCTCGTCGGCATGGCCCTTGGAGGGGCGATAGGGGGTATGCTCGGTGATCGGTTTGGTCGCCGACCAGTCATGATCATAATGTTCGTAATCGTCACCCTGGCAACGCTCGCTTCGGCCTTCGCCAAGAATATTCAGCAGTTGGAGGCACTGCGGCTGCTGACTGGCCTCGGTATCGGCGGCACCATCCCGCTGGGCGCTGCTCTGGTTGCCGAATACATGCCAAAAAGGCATCGCAGCTTCCTGTTGGTCGTGATGTTCAGCGGACACGCTCTGGGCGGCACATTGGCGGGTCTCCTGGCGCCATTCCTGATTAACAACTTCGGATGGCGAAGTGTCTTTTTCGCAGGAGGCATCGCGCCGGCAATCCTGGTTTTCGCTCTCCTCGCGCTCCTTCCAGAGTCCGCCCGCTACCTCACAGCGCAGGGCACGACTGCCGCCAGAGCACGTGCGATCGGACTACTCACGAAGGCTAATGCGACAGCGCGCGTGACCGCAGGCGCGCAGCTTACGACAGGTGAACAGGCAGTGGCTCGGGGGAGCGTCGCCGATCTGTTCAAGGCCAATCGGGGATCGCAGACTGTCTTTCTCTGGATCACGTTCTTTGCGACGCAGTTCGTCCTGTTCGCCCTTGCAAGTTGGCTCACCAGTCTGCTTACACAGGCCGGACATAGCCAGGATACGGGGGCCTATGCCCAGATGCTGCACAACCTCGGTGGTGTCTTCGGCAGCCTTGCGTTCGGCCTGCTGAGTGATCGCCTGAGTGCCCGCCCGGTTCTGATTGCCGTGAATTTCGGATCAATCGTCTTCATTGCTGGTCTTGGCATGTTTGCAGCATCGGACTTCGCTCTACTGATGGCTCTCGTTTCTGGTGTTTTCGTACTTGCTGCACAACTGTGTTTGAACGCCTACACGACCGGACTTTATCCCACTCCATTGCGTGCAACCGGAGTGGGCTGGGCTCTCAGTTTCGGTCGGCTCGGATCTATTTTAAGTCCGTTGGTGACAGGTGCTCTGATGGCTCGAGACTGGACGCCAAGCAGCCTCTTCTTCGCAATTGCTGCTGTGCCCTTGATAAGCATTGCCGCACTCACCTTCGTCAGAGGCGAACGCCACGAAACAAGCGACGTTATTGCAGGGCATTAGCGGTAAGTGACAGGAATACATAACAGCGAGCGCGATGGTGATCATCGCCGCCGCCAATCTGGTTTCGACTTCTCAAGTTTAAGGAGTACAACATGAAGACCCGTGCCGCCGTTGCCTTTGCGCCGAAACAGCCGCTCGAGATTGTCGAGCTCGACCTGGAGGGTCCGAAGGCGGGCGAAGTGCTGGTCGAGATCATGGCAACGGGTATCTGCCACACCGATGCCTACACCCTCGACGGGTTCGACAGCGAAGGGATATTCCCCTCAATCCTGGGCCACGAAGGCGCCGGCGTGGTGCGTGAGGTTGGTGCCGGGGTGACTTCGGTCAAGCCAGGCGATCACGTGATCCCGCTCTACACGCCCGAATGCCGCCAGTGTAAGTCGTGCCTCTCGGGCAAGACCAACCTGTGCACCGCGATCCGCGCGACCCAGGGCCAGGGGCTGATGCCCGATGGCACCAGCCGGTTCAGCTACAAGGGGCAGACCATCTTCCACTACATGGGCTGCAGCACCTTCTCGAACTTCACCGTCCTGCCCGAAATCGCCGTCGCCAAAATCCGCGAGGACGCGCCCTTCCAGACCTCGTGCTACATCGGCTGCGGTGTGACCACCGGGGTCGGCGCGGTGATCAACACGGCCAAGGTCCAGGTCGGTGACAATGTCGTGGTCTTCGGCCTCGGCGGCATTGGCCTCAACGTGATCCAGGGCGCGCGGCTGGCCGGGGCGAACAAGATCATCGGCGTTGATATCAACGAGACCCGCGAGGAGTGGGGCCGCAAGTTCGGGATGACCGACTTCCTCAACTCCAAGGGCATGAGCCGCGAGGACGTGGTCGCCAAGATCGTTCTGATGACCGATGGCGGCGCGGACTATACCTTCGATGCCACCGGCAATACCGAAGTTATGCGCACCGCGCTGGAAGCCTGCCATCGTGGCTGGGGTACCTCGATCATCATCGGCGTGGCCGAGGCCGGCAAGGAAATCGCCACCCGGCCGTTCCAACTCGTGACCGGCCGAAACTGGCGCGGCACGGCCTTTGGCGGGGCCAAGGGCCGCACCGATGTGCCCAAGATCGTCGACATGTACATGGCGGGCAAAATCCAGATCGATCCGATGATCACCCATGTGATGGGCCTTGAAGAGATCAACACCGCCTTCGACCTGATGCATGCGGGCAAGTCGATCCGCTCGGTCGTGGTGTTCTGATGGAGCAGGTCTCGGCCTGGCGGAGCCATGGCGGCACGCAGGGCGTCTATACCCATCAGTCGACCGAGACCGGCACGCCGATGACCTTTTCGGTCTTCGTGCCGGATCACGCACCGGGGCAGAAGCTGCCGGTGCTGTGGTATCTGTCGGGCCTGACCTGCACCCATGCCAATGTGACCGAAAAGGGCGAATTCCGCGCCGCATGCGCGGAGCATGGGGTTATCTTCGTAGCCCCGGATACCAGCCCGCGCGGCGATCTGGTGCCGGATGACGAAGGCTATGACTTCGGCAAGGGCGCCGGGTTCTATGTCGATGCGGCACAGGCGCCGTGGTCGGCCAATTACCGGATGCGCAGCTATATCGAGCAGGAATTGCCTGCGCTGATCGGTGGGAATTTCCCGGTCGATATGGCGCGTCAGGGGATTACAGGCCATTCGATGGGTGGCCATGGTGCATTGACCATCGGTTTGCGCAATCCCGATCGCTTCCGCTCGGTCAGCGCCTTTTCCCCAATCGTTAGCCCGCTGAACTGCCCCTGGGGCGAGAAGGCGCTGGCCGGCTATCTGGGGCCCGACAAGTCGACCTGGCGCGAGTACGATGCCTGTGCCCTGATCGAGGATGGTGCTCGTCTGCCCGATCTGCTGGTCGACCAGGGCGATGCTGACAACTTTCTGCACGAGCAGCTCAAGACCGGGCTGCTGGTCATGGCTTGTCGCAAGGCCGGTATCCCGGCGACGATCCGGATGCAGCCGGGTTACGATCATTCGTACTACTTCATCTCCACCTTCGTGGCCGATCACATCGGCTGGCATGCGGTACGCCTCGGTGGCTGACTTCGCTGCCGATCGGTTCCTTTGTCAGCCGCCGCATGTGGCGTTCTCCGCATGTTTCTTTGATGGTGAGGGCGACGGGATCATGCCGTTTGACTGGGGGCTGCGTATCGCCAGGCGCAATTCGCCTGGTCGTAGCCTGCTGTTCCCATTGACCGGTCGCTGGGCGCTTGCCGAACAACCGGACTGTGCAGGCAAAATCACGCCGACTTTTCCCGACGGCAAGACAATCGGAGATGCCGCGCAATACGTCGGCGCCTGCTGAGGACTGAATGGGTCGAAGAACCGGTAGCGGCGCGGTGAGCAGTGGGGCCTGATGGAGGGGGTATGCAGGTTGGAACGCTTGATGCTTTGTGGCGCTATCCGGTCAAGTCACTCGGCGGCGAACGCCTGATCCGTTCGCGACTCGACACGGCCGGCTTGCCCGGCGACCGGATTCTGTGTCTGCGCGACGAGGGAAATGGGGAAATATTGAGCGCCAAGCGCCTTCCCGTGATGTTGGGCCTGCAGGCCCGGTATGACGAGAAAAGCGGCGGTGTCATGATCGTCACCACGGCGGGCGACCTGATCGATTCGGCCGATCCATTTGCCTCCGCGCTGCTGGGCGCGCAGCTCGGCCGGGTAGTAAGCCTGCTGCCCCTGATGGAAGATGACGCACACTACCGGCGACGGGTGCCGCTCAATCCCGACGGGGTCAAGCGCCTGCTCGGACTGTCGCTCCAGGATGAACTTCCCAAGGCCGATGTTCCTGACGAAGTCAGGTTGGTCCTGCGCCAGTATGTCACCTGGCCAGGCAGCCATTTCGATGTTGCGCCCCTGCATGTCGTGACCCGGCAATCGCTGGAGAAGCTGGCCGGCGGTTCGGACGATATCGCACGTCTGGAACGCTATCGGGCAAACCTGGTGCTGGACTGCGACACGCTGGCCGATTGGCCGGAACAGGCCTGGATCGGGCACCGCCTGTGCATCGGCGATGCCGTGATCGCGATAACCCAGGCGACCGTTCGCTGCGCCATGCCGCGCTATGCACAGCCCGACCTGCCCGACAATCCCGCGGTTTCGTCGAGGCTGCGCGACAAGACCGGCCATGTGCTTGGGGTCTATGCCCGCGTGATCCGGGGCGGAATGCTGGAATGCGGGGCCGAAGTCGGCGTTGAACCGAACCTGGGAGAACGAAGGTATTATGATATCCCCGCCTTCGCACAACCGGGTCGTGAAGCGTCCGCTCCCAGCCCCCGCGGCGACCGGTTGTGGCGCGTCACAGAAGTGATCCGGGAATCGGCGGAAATTACCTCGTTCTGGTTGAAGCCCGAAGATGGCGCGCTGTTGCCGTTCCTGCCGGGCCAGCATGTGATTGTCCGAATGCCGGGCGGCGGGGATTCGCGGGTCTATTCGCTATCGAGCGGGGTCGCAGACACGGCCTGCCGGATCAGCGTCCGCCGCGATCCATCGCGCGATGCGGGCTTCACTGCTATGCTCGTCGATCGGATCAAGGTTGGTGATGCTCTCAGGATAAACGGGCCAATGGGCAGTTTCGCGGTCCATCCCGCCGATTCCAGCCCGCTTGTTCTCGCCAGTGTGGGAGTCGGGATAACCCCGTTCCTCAGTATCCTGCGCAGCGCGATCGCGCTGCGGCCGACGCGTCCGATCCATCTGTTTCACTGCACGGATACTCCGGCAGGCTTCGCCTTCGAAGGTGAGTTGCGATCGGCGTTGCGCCTCTTGCCCAACCTTCAGATCGATGTTCTGGCGAAGGCGCCGCGCTGCAGCGAGGAGCGCCTTGCCTTTAGCCAGGCCAGGCTGGATGCAGTCAGGCTCGTTTCAAGTCCCCTTTTCGGCGCGGGCGCCAGAATCATGCTGTGCGGCTCTCCCGGTTTTGTCGAACGTCTTGGCGGCCAGCTGCGCGCGCACGGGGTCGCTGACGCCAGATGGACCAGCGAGCTATTCATTCCCGCCGGCAAGGCTCACTTCCAGGCCGGAAGCGCTTCGGCCGGCTCCTTTGGGGTAAAGGTCAATGCGACACTTGAAGGGGCCTGGGGCGATGCCAGCAATCTGCTGGAATGGATCGAAGCGGCAGGCTATGCGGCCCCCAACGGTTGCCGCTACGGGGCATGTGGGGCCTGCGCGGCCAGGCTTGTCGCAGGCAAGGTCGAATATCTGCCCGGCGTGACTGCGCCCACTGATCCCGGAACTGTCTTGCTGTGCACGGCCCGACCGGCGTCGGACATCGAGCTGGAAACCGACATCCACCCCATCGCCGGTTGATGCCGCAGGGCTGCGCTCTGCTCGGAACCGGAAAGTCAGCCGGCCGGCCGGGGCAGGCGTGCGAATACCCTGTCGAGGCGGGCAAGGGCTTCGCGGATGTCATCCTCTGCCATTGTCCCGGAAATGTAGATCCGGCTGCCGGCGCCGATCGACAGGCCTTCCTCCATGCAGATCACGCGGAAGGCGGCGCGTCGGGCTGCATCGGCGGCTTCCAGTTCGGTCGGGGAATAGGCAACATCCGCCTTTAGGAAATCGACGTAGATCTGGCCGCGCGGTCCTTGCAGGAACAGGTCGTCGTGGCCGTGCGCGGCAGCCATTTCGCGCAGCCCCTCCCTGAAGCGGGCCTGGATGCGGTCGACATTGCGGTACCATGCTCCGTCGTCTTCGGCCAGCAGGTCGAAGGTTGCGATTGCGGCGGCCATGCCCAGCGGGAAGCAGTTGAACGTGCCAGCTCCCACGACCCGGCGATCGCTGAGCAATTCCATGACATCGGCGCGGCCGGCCACGGCGGCGAAGGGCAGGCCGGCCGCAATCGCCTTGCCGTAGGTGGCCAGATCGGGAGTGACCCCGAACACTTTCTGCGCTCCGCCCAGATCGACCCTGAAACCGGTTATCACTTCGTCGAAGCACAGCAGAACACCGAAGCGGTCGCACAGCTTGCGAACCGCTTCGAGATAGCCCGGGCGGGGCGGGCAACCACCGAAGTTGCACATGATCGGTTCCATATGTACCAGAGCGATCTGGTCGCCGTATCGCTCCAGTACCGCTTCCAGAGCATCAGCATCGTTCCATTTGATCTTGTATTGGTCGAGGAGTGCCACCGGTGATCGACCTTCGGTAGACGTATTGAAGCCGCCCGCAGTTCCCGGAAGATCGATTGGGTGTGGCGGTGCGTCTGGGTCGGGGTTGATTGATCCACCGAGAACACTGTCCATCCAGCCGTGATAGTGACCATCGAAACGGAGCACATAGGGACGGCTGGTGAAGGCCCGGGCCAGACGAAACACGAGTTGGACAACTTCGGAACCGGACAGGCCATACTTTACCAGTTCTGCGCAGGGGATCGCGCTGGTCATCCGCTCGCCGAGTTCAACTTCGAGCGGGGAGTAGAACTGGCCGGGCAGGGGCGAGGGCAGAGTTCGCAGCTGCGCCTCGACGGCTGAGATCCACTGGGGGTGTCCGTGACCGAATATCAGCGGCCCCATGGTCAGGGCGAGGTCGATATAATCTCGACCCTCAACATCGAAGATGCGGTGGCCAGCCGCGCGCTGTGCGAAAATGGGAGCGATCGGCAATGCGGGCGCGAGGTTGCTCTGTGGCCCAGTCAATACTCTTGCTGCCCGATGCGTCCAGTCTGCGTTGGTGTTTGCCATGGCTGCCCTTGGTCCTAGTATACCAAAATAGTTGCTAGTTGCGAATTATCGCGATGTAAATCGCCAAACACACCATCCCGTGCCCATGTTGGTATACTATTGGCTGCAATCAGGGCAAAGCTGAGCGGTCTGACCGCTCACCGTGTTTCCCATGGAAAACTGTCGAGCCGTTCTGTGCCGTTGGGTGTCACGAGAACCTGGGTTTCCAGTTTGACGCATTCACTTCCTCCCTGCTCGCCGATCAGGCTCTCAACGCAAAAGACCATGCCGTCTTCAAACCGGCCAGGCAACAGGTCGGCTGGGTCGGTAGCATAGGGTACGCCGGGATATTCATCAGCCATGCCGACACCGTGCAATGCGCAGGAGTAGCGGTTGGCCATGAAGCGTTCGGGAATTCGCCAAGTCTTTTCCATATACTCCCGGAACTCCATGCCCGGATGGATCAAGTTGGTGTTGTGGAGCAATTGTTCGAGTGCGGTGCTGTACAACGTGCTCTGTTCATCGGTCATCCGTGTGTGGCCGATGGTCCAGGATCGCGAAAGATCCGCGCAATAACCATAGGGTCCTATCATATCGGTGTCGAAAGCTAGCATATCCCCCAACTTGCCGACATGGTCGGAACATTCCTGAAACCAAGGATTGGTGCGCTCTCCGATAGTCAGGAGTCGCGTTTCCAGCCATTCGCCACCTGACCGGATATTCTCGTAATGAAGTTCCGCCCAGATTTCCTGCTCGGTCTTGCCGGGGAGCGAGTGCTCATACATCCGCGCCATTCCTGCTTCGCACACTCGAATCGTCCAGCGCATCAGTTCGATTTCATCTAGGCTCTTGATCAGCCTGGCCTGCTCGGTCATCTGCTGGCCTTCGACCAACGTCAGCCCTTGCCGCCGCAGCGCATCGGCGCCCGGAAGTTCGAGCTTGTCGGTGCCAAGCCTGAGGTTGCCACCACCACGCTCGCGCACTGCCGAGGCGATTTCCGCAGCCCATTGCCCCGCCCGTTCCTCAAGATAGGGACCGGAATACATATAGAAGAACGGATTGGCGCTGCGGATCTCATCGACTGTCTCGAGTCCGTTCACGAGATGCTCGGCACCGGGATACTCGAAATCAATCGCGTGGCCATCAGCGAAGACCAATGCATAGTGGAACGGGTTGTGCGTCGCCCACAACTGCATGTTCGACACATCCAGCGCATATCGAATGTTGACCGGATCGAAGAGCAGGATGGCCGCACAATCATGCTTGATAACCTGGTCTACCAAGCGCCGCTTGCGATAGGCGCGGGCAGCCCTGAGCGTGTCGAGAGGCACGGGGCTGCGAAGCGGCTTATCGGCTCCCTCAGGATTGAAATAGGCTGCCTTGCGGGCGTCTTTGAAAACTCGGCTCACGACCTTTTCCTTTGAGTCAATGTTCCGCATTTGTTTTTGGCGCGGTAAAGAGCGATTTCCCTCTGGATCGGGCGTTGATGGCGTTGACGAGCATTCCGTTCTTTGTTGCCGTTGGTTGCTTGCCATTTGGTCATCGAACGAAGCCCTCGTCGGCGGCCAATGTTCCGCGTCGGAAGGCCAGCCATGCAAGTGGCACCAGCAAGAGTTCGATGGCCAAGGCGACAGCGATGAAGGCGGTGCCAATATCGCTCGACGGATGACCCGCCTGCAGCAGCGACAGCGCCCGTCCTATCCCGCCAAGCACCACGAAGGCGAAGCAAAGCTGGAGAATGAGACCGTAGCGGCGCAAGTCACCAAGGCAGACCAGCTGGATCACGCCGAGCCCAAGCCAGACCGCGCCAAGGAAGCGGACCTGGCTGTCGAGCACTGGATCGAACGGAGCCACTGCCGCTGTGCCGACACCGATGTTGGCTTGCCCGGCCACTCCCACGATCACGTCCATCGCTCCGGTCAGCAAGGCAATCAACGAGAGCAGGACGGTGGTTATCTTTACGAAGTTCATGCCGTTTCCCCCTTCGCTGCATCCAGCGCATCGCCAATTGCCCGGTTGAAAACGTGTGAACCGGTCAGGTTCTGCCCGCCATCAACGGCAATGCGCGCGCCTGAAATGTAATACGCGAGGGGCGTGGCCAGGAACGCCGCGACATTGGCAACATCTTCCATTGTCCCCATCCGGCCAAGCGGCGTCATCGCCTTCCAGATGGCTTCGGCGTTGTCCCCACCCAACCGGTTCATGCCCTCGGTGCCTTCGATCGGTCCGGGCACGATGCTGTTCGCCCTGATCCCGTAACGCCCCCATTCAAGCGCGAGGTTTGCCATGAGGTTGTCGATCCCGGCCTTGGCCGCGCCGACATGGGCCTGATAGGCGAAGGGCACATAGGACTGCCCGCCCGAGACAAACAGCAGGCTCCCTCGTGTCTGCCGCAGCTGCTCGAAACAGGCGTGTGCGGCGTGGAATGCGCCGAGCAGGTCGATCTCGACCACGGTGCGGAAGCCCTTGGGCGAAATGGCTTCGGCCGGCGCGACAAAGTTGCCGGCGGCCCCGCACACCGCGAAGCTGATCGGCCCCAGCGCCTCGCCACAAGCCGCAACGGCAGCTTGCACGGCCAGGTCATCGCGGACGTCGGCAACCGCCGCGAAGACCTTGGCACCGGCCGCTTCAAGTTCCTTCCGCCCCGCGTCGAGCCGCTCGGCCGTTCGCCCACAAATGCCGACGTTGGCTCCCAACCGGGCGAGCGCCTTGCCAATCGCCAGATTGATGCCGCTGCCGCCTCCCGTAATGAAAGCCACCTGGCCGCGCAGAACCTCGGGATTGAATGTGTCGGTGATCATGCGTCGAGGGCTTCCCATCAGAACTGTGACCCCGACTAGGGTAGGATCGGATGGAGCCACCCCATACTTTTGGTTGGCCAGAACTCGACGCGCCTCGATCAATCGCTACCACAGGCATCCGGCGCTGGCGTGAAGCCTGAAAGCCACATCGGGAGCGGAACATTGGCGGATCGGGTTGAACTGGTTGTTCTTGATGGGGTCGCCGAAGTTCGGCTCAACCGCCCCGAGAAACTCAACGCACTTGACTTCGAGACTTTCGACCTGATCGTCAAAGCCGGTCACACGCTCGCGGCAAAAGAGGGTTTGAGGGCAGTGGTCCTGAGCGGGAACGGACGCAGCTTTTCAGTCGGAATCGACCTTGATGCGCTGGCCCAAGGCGGAACAAAAATCCTGTCAAACCTGGCGGCGCGCACCCATGGCGATGCAAACCTTTTTCAGCATGTCGCTATGCAATGGCGCGAATTACCCGTGCCGGTTATCGCGGCGATCCAGGGGCACGCGCTTGGCGGCGGAATGCAACTGGCCTTGGGCGCGGATATCCGCATCGTCGCGCCGGATGCCAGGTTGTCGATCCGGGAAATCGCATGGGGACTGATCCCCGACATGGCGGGCACAGTGTTGCTACGTCAGCTCGTCCGCACGGATGTGATGCGCGACTTGCTGTTCTCAGGGAAAATAGTTTCGGGCGAGGAAGCGTTGGAGCTTGGCTTGGCGACCCGATTGGCGGCAGACCCGTTGACGGCCGCCCGCGCACTTGCGCAAGAAATTGCATCGTCCAGCCCGGACGCGGTCAAAGCCGCAAAGCGTCTGGCAAATGCAGCAACCGCGGGAGCATCCGACCCCGACTTGCTCCTGGCCGAAGCTGCCGAGCAGCAAGGACTTCTCGCTTCGCATAATCACCGAGAGGCATTGCTGGCTTATGCAGAGAAGCGCCTGCCCGTCTATCGCGATTAAGCGGATGCGCAATTTCAAACTACCTTGGCCACCCCCGAAGGTATTGGACTTAGCAAGATGGTTCATCATCAAGTCCTGATTGATCAGTTCAACCCGATTGCGCCGGCGACTTCGCCAGGAAGGGCCATGCCATGACGAGCGGACCCCTTGCTGGACTGAGGGTCGTTGAATTTGCGAGCATCGGACCAGGTCCGCACTGTGCAATGTTGTTGGCAGATTTGGGAGCCGATGTCCTGCGTATTGATCGGCCTAACGGTAACGGTCAGCCCAATCCCGTTGCAGATCGCGGGCGGGCAATCCTGACTCTAGATATCCGGTCGGAAGCTGGACGGGCTAAGAGTCTCGAGTTGATCGCTCAGGCGGACGTGTCCATCGAGGGGAGCCGACCCGGTGTGATGGAACGGCTTGGTCTTGGTCCCAACGACGCCTGTTCGCTGAACAAGCGGTTGATCTATGCGCGGATGACCGGCTGGGGTCAGGATGGGCCGTTGGCGCGTATGGCTGGCCATGACATCAACTATCTCGCGCTGACGGGCGCGCTGGCTGCGATTGGGAAGCCTGGCGAACCGGCGACAGTGCCCCTCAATCTGATCGGCGATTTTGGCGGTGGATCCGTGTTCCTTGCTTTCGGCATCATGGCTGCGTTGTGGGAGCGCGAGCGGTCTGGTCTTGGACAGGTGGTGGATGCCGCGATAGTCGATGGTGTCGCATCGATCATGAGTATGTTTGCAGGGCTGGTGCCTTCCGGACGAATCTCGCTTGATCGCGAGGCCAACATGCTGGGTGGCGCGGCCCCATTTTATCGTTGCTATCTTTGCAAGGATGGTAAGGAAATCGCGGTCGGAGCCATCGAGCCGCAATTCTATTCGCGCTTGCTTGCAGCAGTTGGCGCACCTGCCGAATGGGTCAAGGACCAACACGACACCACAAATTGGCCGGACCGTTGTGCATGGTTCGCGGCTAAGTTTCTCACCAAGTCCAGGGATGAATGGGCAAACCAGATCGAAGGTATCGACGCGTGCTTCGTCCCCGTCCTTGATTTCCGCGAGGCTGGACAGCATCCCCATATGAAGTCCCGTGGCACCTACGTCGATCGCGACGGGTTTGCTCATCCTGCGCCCGCGCCGCGGTTTTCACGAACCCGGGCGACAATCCCCGAGGACCGAGCAGCGGAGGCAATGATAGCTGATTGGGCATCGGACAAGCAGGCAGCAGCGCCTCGCGCACTGTAGTAGTGCATTTACGGCCGGCGGACAGGAAGGAGGCAACCCATGCAATTCACACAAGGTCTCGAAAGAGCAGTCCAGCACCATCCGGACGTGACGGCGACGATCTGCCGTGCCCGCAGTCAGACTTTCGCGGAGCTCTATGAGAGGGTCACCGGGCTGGCCGGTTGCCTGGCATCCCGGAGCCTTGCCAAAGGTGCGCGCATCGCGGTGCTGGCACTCAACAGCGATCATTACCTTGAGGTCTATCTGGCGACGGCTTGGGCAGGCGGCGTGATCGTGCCCGTCAACTTCCGCTGGAGCCCCGCCGAGATAGCCTATTCTCTCAATGATGCTGGCTGCGTGGCGCTGATGGTCGACCAGCATCATGCCGCGCTGGTTCCCACATTGCGGGAGCAATGCCCCGGTCTGCAGCATATCTTCCTGATGGGCGGGACCGAGGAATCGGATGACCTTCCTGGCCTTGACGCGTTGATTGCAGCGGCAGAGCCTTTGCAGAACGCAGGGGCTGGCGGCGATGACCTGCTGGGCATCTTCTACACCGGCGGCACCACCGGACGGCCCAAGGGCGTGATGCTGAGCCATGCCAATCTGTGCTCATCCGGCTTGTCAATGCTGGCCGAGGGCGTGTTCAACGAGGGCGCAGTCGGGCTGCACGTGGCACCGATGTTCCACCTTGCCGACATGCTGCTCACCACCTGTCTGGTCCTGCGCGGCTGCACCCATGTCATGCTCCCCACCTTCAGTCCCGATGCTGTGCTCGACCATGTCGCGCGGTTTGGGGTCACCGACACGCTGGTGGTTCCGGCCATGCTTCAGGCGATCGTCGATCACCCTGCGATCGGGAATTTCGACACGTCGAGCCTGTGTAACATCCTCTACGGCGCGTCACCCGCCTCCGAAACACTGCTGCGGCGCACCATGGCGGCCTTCCCGGGCGTGCGCCTGACTCAGGGTTATGGCATGACCGAGAGCGCGGCCTTCATCTGCGCGCTGCCCTGGCACCAGCATGTCGTGGACAATGATGGCCCGAACCGGCTGCGCGCGGCCGGGCGATCGACTTTCGATGTCCATCTCCAGATTGTCGATCCCGAAGACCGCGAGCTTCCGTGCGGCGAGATTGGCGAAATCATCGTCAAGGGGCCGAATGTAATGCAGGGCTATTACAACATGCCCGAAGCAACCGCCGAAACCTTGCGCGGCGGCTGGCTGCATACCGGCGACATGGCCTGGATGGACGAGGAGGGCTATGTCTTCATCGTCGACCGGGCGAAGGACATGATCATATCGGGCGGCGAGAACATTTATTCCGCCGAGGTCGAGAATGCCGTCGCCAGCCACCCCGCCGTTGCCGCCAATGCGGTGATCGGGATTCCCCACGAGCAGATGGGTGAAGCCGTGCATGTCGCCCTGGTCTTGCGGCCAGGTAGTGAGCTGTCACTTGAGGCACTCCAGGCCCATTGTCGGGCCTTGATTGCCGGATACAAGGTGCCGCGCAGCATGGAAGTCAGGCCCAGCCTGCCGCTGTCCGGAGCCGGAAAGATCCTGAAGACCGAACTGCGCGAACCCTTCTGGAAGGGGCGGGACAGGGCAGTGGGCTAGGACCAGGCCGCGCGGAAAAATCGACAAGCCAAACTTTCGTCGAGGCGCTGCCCATCGTGGGCAGGCATTGATGCGGAAACACTTGGTCCAGGAGAGTCTGATGTCCACGTCACCGCAGAATGCAGTTGCCCAGTTCAATGCGTTGCGGTCCTGCCCCAAGGTAGCATGGCCGACCGTGGCACTGTTCGTCGTTTGCACCAGCATTATCGGCGGGGTTTGGTACGCCGCCATCGCCCATGGGTTTCCGCTCTGGCTGGGTGCAATCGTGAACGGGGTTACCGCGTACTACCTGTTCAGCGTTGTCCATGATTCCTCGCACAATGCGGTGAGCAAGAACAAGTTCGTCAATGAGCTGCTCGGCCGGATCGGCCTGGTCTATTTCGCCCCGCTCGCGCCGATGGACGTGGCCCGGTACATCCACATGGCGCACCACAAATATGCGAATGATCCCGAGCGCGATCCGGATGGCTACGCGCACAAGCTGGACATGTGGTTCCCGCTACGCTGGCTCAATTTCGATTACTATTATACCAAGTGGTTCTTCCAGAAGGGCGGCGATTTTGCGCGCCGGAAGTACCCGGCTCTGTTTGCCTACGTAGCTTTCATCCTCGCGAGCTGCGCGCTGATCGTCTGGCTGGGATATGGGATGGAGCTGCTGATGTTGTGGTTCATCCCGACCCGGATCAGCTCATTCCTGTTCGTGCTGGTGTTCAGCTTCCTGACTCACCAACCGTTTGAAACCTATGCCAAGGAAGACGAATACAAGGCGACGGCATTGCGGATGGGCGGCGAATGGATTCTCTCGCCGCTGATGGCCAACCACAATTACCACCTGATCCACCACCTCTACCCGACCGCACCGTTCTACAACTACATCAAGATCATGAAGCTGCGTGGTGATGAGATTCTGGCCAGGGATCCGCTGATGCCCCCGACTTTCGGGTTGTCACCGCGTACGAAGGAGCTGGCGAACCACTAGGCCATTGAAGGCGCAGTCCCAGACACCCATACACAGGCCCCATACAAAAGTATGGGTGCCTGGGGCATCTGCGGCTATAGCCTGCGAAACGGGATTGGGATCTGGAGCGCAGGATAGCCAGCTTGAATTACCCCAGAGGTAAAACCGCGCCGCCGGTGTCGGGCGGTGACCTGATCCGCAGGGATGCCCTGATCGATCAGCTCCTTCTTGACGTTCAGTCCAAGGATCTTGTGCTAGCTGTCGCCCCGGCTGGCTATGGCAAGACTGTCTTGCTGACCTCGCTTTACGAAGCGCTTGGGGCGGCCAGCGGCGGGGCATTCTGGTATAACTGCGACCGCACCGATGTGGTGCCCCGCAAGCTCGCCGCGTTCCTGCTGGAAGTGAGCTCTGCCGAAGGCGGTTTGGCCGCCGACGACAGCCTTGGTCTTGAAGCCAGCGCCGCCTTGTCGGCTGGCCTGATCGCCGTTGGTCTTGATCGGCGGAAGGCCGATGTCACTGTGATGATCGAGAATTATCACCTGGCGCAGTCACCGGAAACCGACGCGCTGATCGAAGCTCTGCTGGCGACCGAATCGCCCTACCTGCACCTGGTGATCTCCTCGCGCGTCAAGCCGGGCTTTGCGACGCGCAAGTTGATGCTTGCTGGCCGGGTCGCCGAACTGAGGGTCCGGGACCTGGCCTTTACCAAGAGCGAACTGGGCGCGCTGGCCCGCACGGTCATGCCCGATGGCAGCAGGGCCGATCTGGCTGGCGTTCTGGAACGGACCGAAGGGTGGCCCGTCGCCATCCGCCTGTTCTTGCTCGCCCTGAAGGAAGGGGCCGACACCAAGCGCCTGCTCGATGAGATTTCCTCGCGCGATGCCGACGTCGCCGAATATCTCTCGGAAGAAGTCCTGCGCGGTCAGCCGCGCGAGGTTCAGGATTTCCTGGTGGCGACCTGCTTTCTGGAACAGTTCAACCTTGCGCTTTGTGAGGCAGTTACTCCCCACGCCGACGCCGCCCAGATGATCGAACAGGTGCAGCGCAACAACCTGTTCATCGTCAGGCTGGAAAGCGACAGCGGTTGGTTCCGCTATCATCCGATCTTCCGCCAGTACCTGCTGATTCAGTTCGACCGCCTTCCCCGTCAGGAACAGGCCGGGATGCGCAGCGCAGCCGGTCGCTGGTACGAGGCCAACGATCAGTTGGCCGAAGCGATCGATATGGCCCTGCTTTCGGGCGATGCCGGCCGGGCGCGGTCGCTTCTTGCCAGGTTGGCACCGGAGCTAGTTTCGGTTCGCGGAGATTTGGCGACCTTCCTGCAGCTGTTGTCGCGCTTTCCCAAGGGCATGATCGAAGACGATTCGACGCTGCTCTACTGGCAAGCCTGGGCCATGTTCTTCGCCCGCCGCTATCGCCAGGCCGCCAGCCTGGTCGCAAGCCTCCACCGCAATGCGCAGATCGGTAGCGGGGGCGAAATTGATGCGGGCCTGCAGAACCAGATCGGGCTGCTCGATACCTTGTCGGCGACTTTCATGGACGACATGCTTTCGGCACGGCGCGCGGCCAGCGACTGGCTGAGCAGCAATCCAAGTGCCGATCCGTTCGACCGCGCGACCGTTGCCTGCAGCCTAGTGCTGTCTTCGCTGGCTTTCCTTGATGTCCCGGCGGCGCGGCGCGCCTTTGATCTGGCGCAACGGGCGATTGCCGAAAGCGATAGCGCCTATGGCACCGCCTGGGTCTGCGGGATCGGAATGACAATGGATCTGGTCGCGGGCGAGCCGCGGCAGGCGCTCGCCCGGCTTGAAGCACTGGGAGCTGGATGGACCGAAACACCCACAGCACCCAGCAACATCTCATCGACCCTGGCTCTTCTTGCCGCAGCGGCCCACTATCATCTGGGCGAGATTGACAGTGCCGAAGCGCTGGTCAACGAAAACCTCCACATGCTTGCCGAACATGGGGTCAGCGAAACCGCCGCGTTTGGCCTCGCGGCCTGCCTGCGAGTGACAGCGCTCAGGGGGGGCGCTTCGGACGCGCTGACTTTGGCCCGCAAGATGGAGGCCGGCCTGGCCAAGGCCTATGCCCCGCGCCTCGCCTTTACCTTGCGGTACGAGCGGGTCCTGCTGCTGTTTCGGGCCGGTCGCAGCGAAGAGGCGATCGAGGAGGCAAGCGGCATCACGGAAGTCCAGCCACTGGGTGAACGGCGGCCCGACGAGGGTGATCCCGACCTGCCCAGCGTCAAGGAACTGCGCCAGATCGTTTCGGCCCGGGTGGCTATAGCGGACCAGGCCTGGAACGAGGCGCTGCGCATCCTGACCGGCCTGATCAGCGCCGCGCGGCACGGGGGGCGCAACTTGCGGTTGGTTCAGGCGTTGATCCTCAAGGCTGCGGTCCACTACAACCAGGGTGACAGCGTGAAGGCGGTCCGTGCCTTCCTCGACGCGGTGTCGGTTGCGCGTGACCGGGGGCTCAACCAGATCTTCCTCGACGATGCCCAGCTTTGCCGTCCGCTGGTAGCGGCGACATTGGCCAGATTAGAACAAAGTCTCGGCGGACAGATGAACGAACTTAGGTTCTTGCAGAATTTGCAAGCGCGCCTCGGTCTTGAAAGTCAGATCGCCAAGCCCAACGACGAGATGTACGCTCCGCTCGAGCCGCTGACCGCCCGGGAAAAGCTGATGGTGGAACTTCTGCTAGCGGGCTTGCGCAATCGCGAAATTGCCGGGCGGCTCGCCATGTCGGAAGCCACGGTTAAGTGGCACCTTTACAATCTATACAGCAAGCTTGGCGTGAACAACCGGACCGCAGCAATCCATCGCGCTCGCTCGCTCGGTCTTGCCTCGGTGTAGATCGGTTAGTGAGCCGAGTGTGAATACGCTAAGCTCGACCCCAATCATCGTGATATCGAAGCCTTAATGACAGGAGCTTCGCGAAAGACCACTGCTAATCATGATGCGCTGAGTGATGAGGCTTATCCAGGCTGTATCTGGATGAACGCTATCCCGGCCGAAGTGCCCCCTGCATCGATCGAAGGATCGCTTCTCCCCTGAAAAGGGAGGAGAGAAGGTGAGAGGCGAAGCTGATGAATTCGACATGGCGGGGTGGCAAATGCTACCACGAGAGGCGCCTTGCTTAATGGCATCACTGGAGGACGCGATCATAAGGGTGACTGATAGTGGCATTGGCATCAATCAGAGCGCCTCAACGATGGTTACATTGGCGACACCTCCCGCCTCGCACATTGTCTGCAACCCCCAGCGCTTGCCTCTCGCATGAAGCGCGTTGATCAGGGTCGCCATCAGCTTTGTTCCCGACGCTCCCAGCGGGTGGCCGAGAGCTATGGCGCCGCCATTGACGTTGAGTTTTTCGGGATCGCCGCCGATCTCCTTCAGCCACGTCAGTGGCACTTGTGCAAAGGCTTCATTGACTTCATAGAGGTCGATGTCGCCGATTGACATGCCAGTACGCAGCAAGGCCTTGCGGGTCGCATTAACCGGCTCTTCCAGCATGATGACTGGATCGCCCGCGGTCACTGTCAGGTTATGGATACGCGCAATTGGGGTCAGGTTGAACTCCTTGAGTGCACGCTGACTTGCTACCAGCGCGGCGCTCGCCCCGTCGCAAACCTGGCTGGCATTGGCAGCTGAAACAACACCACCTTCGCGCATAGGTTTGACTGACGAGATTGCCTCAAGCGTCGCATCCATCCGTACGCCTTCGTCGACCCTGTGCAATTCACCACCTACATCGATAGGCACGATTTCGTCGTCGAATGCGCCAGACTCGATGGCGGCCGCAGCCTTGTGGTGGCTTTCCAGCGCAAAGCGGTCGAGCGCCTCTCGGTTGAATCCATGCTTGTGCGCGAGCAGTTCGGCCCCTTCGAATTGGCTGAACTGCGTTGTACGGTTGTAGCGTTCCTTGCCGCGCGGGCTCAGCGGGCCGGTGCCTATCCCTTCCTTCTCGTGCAGGGAGAAGTTCGAGAACATCGGCACCCGGGTCATGCTCTCGACACCTGCCGCGATCACCACATCCTGGGTTCCAGACATTACGGCCTGCGCCGCAAACTGCAGCGATTGCTGCGATGATCCGCACTGGCGGTCGACCGCCACCCCGGGTGTCGTCGAAGGCAATCGCGAGGCAAGGATCGCATTGCGCGGAAAAGCAAAGCACTGTTCGCCGACTTGCATGACGCAGCCAAGAATGACATCGTCGATCGCCTTCGGATCGAGCGAAGCATTGCGGTCGATCAGAGCGTTGAACATTTCGGCAGCGAGGTCAGCGGGATGCCAATTGGCGAGCTTCCCGTTTCGCTTGCCACCAGCCGTGCGGACAGCGTCAACGATATAGGCTTCGGTCATTCTAGTCCCTCACATGCGCTGGCCGTCGCCGGTCTCGGCACCAGGTGGCCCGGTGGAGCAGCATTCGATGGAGTGAGTAGGTCCATGCCTGCGCGTTCGGCCAAAACAAAAGTATGGGGCCGAACGCCGGTCGAACTGGAAAAGTAGGCGTGACGACAATTCCAGGAGAGTGGTGATGCAAGGCACGGCAGCAATCTTGCGCGAACCGAACCAGCCCTTTTCGATCGAAGCGGTCAGGATCGATCCGCCGCGTGCTGGCGAGATCCTCGTCCGGATCCACGCGGTAGGCATTTGCCACACTGACATGGTTTTCGCCTCTGGCGCGATGGGATCGCCCTTCCCCCTGATCCTCGGGCACGAAGGCGCGGGCGTGGTCGAAGCGGTTGGCGAAGGCGTGACCAAGGTCCGGCCCGGCCAGAAGGTTCTGCTGACTTTCAATTCCTGCGGGCAGTGCAGCCAGTGCCACAGCGGCGATCCGGCCTATTGCCAGGACTTCGTTGCGCTAAACTTTGCCTGCGTTCGGTCCGATGGCAGCTCGTGCGTCCACCAAGATGCTGGCCAGGTATCGGCCCGATTCTTCGGGCAATCGTCATTCGCCTCGCACGCCATTGCCGACGAGCGCAATGTGATTGCCCTGCCGGACAATGCCGATCTTGCCAGCCTTGCGCCGCTCGGTTGCGGTATCCAGACCGGGGTTGGCGCAGTGCTGCGCTCGCTCAAGGCGCAGGCCGGATCGAACCTGGTCGTCCTGGGGGGCGGCGCCGTGGGCCTCAGCGCCGTGCTGGGCGGCAAGATCGCGGGCTGTTCGAAGATCATCATGATCGAACCGCAGGAGGCCAGGAGGCAACTGGCGCTCGAACTCGGCGCGGACCATGCCATCGATCCGGCTACGGGCGACACTGCCGAACAGGTCAGGGCCATCCTCCCGCAAGGCGCGAACAACGTGGTCGACACCAGCGGCAATGTCGGGGCGATTTCCGCTGCACTCAACATGCTCGCACCGCACGGCGCACTGGGCCTGGTCGGCGTGCCCGGCAGCCTTGATGCGGCCCTGCCGCTGCCGATCGTGCCGGCCATCACCTATGGCTACACGATCAAGGGAATCATCGAAGGCGACAGCGACCCCGACACATTCCTGCCCGAGCTGATCGCGTTGCACGCCGCCGGAAAGCTGCCGATCGAGCGGTTCTCGACCATCTATCCGTTCGACCAGATCAACCAGGCGATTGCCGACAGCCATTCCGGCAAATGCGTCAAGGCAATCCTTGAACTCCCGGCCTGAAGGAACCCGAAAATGACCCAAGACACCCTGACCATGACGATCGGCGGCAAGGCGGCATCGTCCGATAGCCAACTCGATGTGCGCAACCCCGCGACCGGGCAGGTCTTTGCCGCTGTGCCCGATGCCGGTGCGGCAGAACTTGAAGCGGCCATCGCCGCGGCCCGAAACGCCTTCCCAGCCTGGCGTGACACGCCCTGGGCTGAACGGGCGGCAATCGTCAACCGGATCGGTGAGACCATCGCGGCGAATGCGGCGGAGCTGGCCGCGATGCTCACCCGCGAGCAGGGCAAACCCGCGGAGCAGGCTCAGTTCGAGGTCATGGCCGCCGCGCAGTGGTGTCAGGCAACCGCTACCCTGACTTTGCCTGACCGCGAGATCGAGGCCGGGCCGGGACGCCGCCAGGTCACCCGCTATGTACCGATCGGGGTGGTGGCCGGGATTTCGCCATGGAATTTCCCGGTGGTGCTGTCGATCTGGAAGATCGCGCCTGCCTTGCTGGCCGGCAATACCCTGGTCCTGAAACCGTCACCGTTCACGCCGATGACCGTGCTGCGGATCGGCGAACTGGTGCGGGATTTTGTGCCTGCCGGAGTGCTCAATATCATCACTGGAGGGGATGCACTTGGGCCGCTGATGACGTCGCATCCGGGCTTCGACAAGGTCAGCTTCACCGGCTCGACCGCGACCGGACGCAGGGTGATGGCAAACGCGGCATCGACGCTGAAGCGGTTGACACTGGAACTGGGCGGCAACGATGCGGCGATCGTCATGCCGGACGTCAACGTCCCGGAAACGGCGGAAAAGCTGTTCTGGTCGGCTTTCACCAACAGCGGGCAGGTCTGCGTCGCGACCAAGCGGGCCTATGTCCACAGTGACATCTACGATGCGTTCCGCGATGAACTGGCAAAGCTGGCGCTGGCTGTGCCGATGGGTGATGGCAGCCAGCAGGGCACCGCGCTCGGGCCGATCCAGAACAAGCCGCAGTACGACCGCGTCAAGGGCTTGCTCGCCGATTGCGAAGCGAACGGTTACCAGTTGCTCCAGGGGGAAGCGCCAGAGGGAGATGGCCTCTTTGTTCCCGTCACGCTGGTCGACAATCCGCCCGAAGACAGCCGTATCGTCCAGGAGGAACAGTTCGGGCCGATCTTGCCGCTCGTGCGCTTTACGGATGTCGAAGATGCGATTGCCAAAGCCAACAACACCGACATGGGGCTGGCCGGAACCGTCTGGTCCGCCGACATGGACGCCGCCATGCGGATCGCTGAACGAATGGATACTGGGAATGTCTGGATCAACGAGGGGCTCGCCCTGTCACCCTTCGCAGCCTTCGGCGGGCGCAAGCAATCGGGCATGGGGGTGGAGAATGGGATCGAGGGATTGATGGCCTATACCGATCCAAAGACCTTCCTTGTTACAAAATAGATCAGCAACATCCGGTAGGAATTACGTCACTTTGAACCAGCGATGATGGCGGTATGCAAATCTGCTATGCAGCTGCAACGGTCGTCGCGCAGCACTTCTCCAACTTCGCTCTTAGCCTGTTGCCGTTAGACCGGCTATCAAGAACTTAGCTCGCGTGCGTGCCCATGCGTGCGAAGCCGTCGGCAAACCCCGCCACAAGATTGCCAATGAAATGCGGCATGCATCGCGAGACCTCGCTTCGCGCTGCGCGCCGAGCGACCTAAAGACGGCGACAGGATTGTCAGACGCCCCCTTCTGGGGAGTCCAAGACCCCGCCGTCAGGCCATGGACGGGGAAGCGGGCCTTTGGCGCCCGCGGCAGGAAGAATGTCTCGCCAGCAACGCGCAAGATCGCGCAGCAGTGACTAGAGAAACTTTGATGCCATCGACCGATTGGCCGCATTTACAAGTCCTGGAAGAGCGCGAGTAAGCTCGACGAGTGATTCATTGCCTTCACAGATTTCGTCGTCGACCGTGGCCAAGGCAAAGCGCCAAGCCCGAGCATCGATCATTAGTCACGTTGCGTGAAAGAATCACCGGTTCCATGGAGGCTGAGTAACCTCAGCGACGCTTGAATGTGCTGCTACCTAGAAAGCTACCTAGCGCGTGAGCGCCATATCCCGCAGCATCGATGTGCGGCAGTAACTAATTAAAACTCATGAGAAATTTGGTGGACGCACTAGGGCTCGAACCTAGGACCCGCTGATTAAGAGTCAGCTGCTCTACCAACTGAGCTATGCGTCCACACCGTACCGTCACCGGCGACCGGGAGCGGCCCCTTTAGCGATTTCTCACCGGCTGCCAAGCCCCATTTTTGAAAAATTATCGCAAGGTTCTACCCGGCGCGCGCGACCAGCGATCGACCGCCATCAGCGTGCCGATGCACAGCATGTTGGTCATCATCGACGAGCCGCCGTGGCTGACGAAGGGCAGGGGAATGCCCACCACCGGCGCAAGGCCCATCACCATCATCAGGTTGATGCAAACATAGAAGAAAATCGTCGTCACCATCCCCGCCGCCAGCAGGCGCGAGAAGCGGTCCGGCGCATTGAGGGCCACTTTCAGGCCCCAGCGCAGCACCAGCGCGAAGACGCACAGGACGAAGAACCCGCCGACCATCCCCCATTCCTCCGCCATCGTCGCGAAGACGAAGTCGGTATGCGCTTCGGGCAGGTAATCGAGGTGGCTCTGCGAGCCTTGCCCGAAGCCCTTGCCCAAGAGGCCGCCCGATCCGATCGCGATCTTCGACTGGGTGATGTGATAACCCGAACCCAGCGGATCACTTTCCGGATCGAGGAACACCAGCACGCGCTTGCGCTGGTAATCATGGAGCACGGTGAAGAAGGCGAGGGGGGCGGCCACCGCGACGGTCGCGCCGCCGGTGATGAAGAGCCACAGCGGCAGGCCCGCGAGGAACATGATGACGACCGCGCCGAAACTGATCGCAAGACCAGTCCCCAGATCAGGCTGCAGCATCACGAGGCCCGCCGGCAGGCCCAGCAGCACCACCGCCGGGGCAATCGCCCGCCAGCTGCGGATCTCGCTCGGCGGCAGCACGCTGTAGAACCACGCCAGCACCAGCACGATGCCCGGCTTCATCAGCTCGGAGGGCTGCAACTGCATGAAGCCCAGATTGAGCCAGCGCTGGCTGCCTCCGCTCACGCGGCCCAGCAGTTCGACCAGCACCAGCAGCACGCACAGCAGTGCATAGGACGGCAGCGCCGCGTTCTTGAACCATTGCGAGGGGATGCGCGCGACGACCATCGCCATGCCGAGGAACACCACGAAGCGCACCACGTGGAGCAGCGCCCAGGGCATCAGGTGCCCGCCCGCCGCCGAATAGAGCACCGCGCCGCCGAAGGTGACCAGCGCCGAAAGCGGCAGGATCACCCCCCACGGCTGGCGCGCGATAAACGCCGGAATATAGGCGCGCTGCATGCCCTATGCTCCCGGTGCAGGCGCGGCAGGCGCTGCAGCAGCAGGCGTCGGTGCGGCGGCAGGCGCTGCGGTTTCAGCCGGGGCAGGGGGTGCCTCAGGCTCTGGCGCGGGCGGCGCCGCGTCGGTCTGCGCCGCGGTCGGCTCGGCCACCGGCGTGTTGTCCGCCGCGACCGCCTCCGCCGCCTGCTCCTCGTCGGGCGCCTTTGGCGCGGTGGCGCCGAACTTGGCGGCATAGGCGTTGTACTTGGCCGCCATGCGCTGCTGCACGTTGCCGCCCCATTCCCTCTCGAAGCCTTCGAGCACTTCCATCGCCTTGGCGCGGTCGAACAGGTAGGTCATCACGTCGCGCGCGATGGGGTAAGCCGCGCCCGATCCGCCGCCGTGCTCGATGGCGACCGCACAGGCATAGCGCGGCTTGTCGAACGGCGCGAAGCAGATGAAGTGCCCGTGGTCGCGGTGCTTCCACAGGCCGCCCTTGCCGTTGCCGACGTTCAGCCCGACGACTTGCGCGGTGCCGGTCTTGCCCGCCATCTGCACGCCCTCGACCGGAATGCGCGCCTTGCCCGCCGTGCCGCGCCCGTTGACCACTTCGTTCATCGCCGCGTGGATGATGTCGAGGTGTTCCTGCTTGATCCCCAGCGAAGGCGCACGCGGCGCATGGCGGTCCAGCAGCAGGCGCGGGGTCAGTTGCAGCCCGGAGGCAAGGCGCGAGGCCATCACCGCCTGCTGCAGCGGATTGACCAGCATGTAGCCCTGGCCGATCGTCGCATTCACCGTGTCATAGATCGCCCATGGTTTCTGATACTTGCGCTGCTTCCACTGCGGATCGGGCACCGTGCCATAGGACTGGCCGGGATAGGGCATCGGGTATTCCTGACCCAGCCCCAGCCGCCGCGCCATGGCGGCGATCTTGTCCATCCCGATCTGCTGGGCGAAATGGTAGAAGTACACGTCGCAGGACTGGTAAATGCCCTTCGACATATTGGTCGTGCCGTGCCCGCGATGGTTCCAGCAGTGGAACACGCGGTTGCCCACGCGCAGCCCGCCCGCGCAGCCGACGCTGGCTTCCGGATCAAGCCCCGCTTCGAGGAACGCGAGCGCCACCATCGGCTTCACCGTCGAACCCGGCGGATAGAGCCCGCGCAGCACCTTGTTGCGCAGCGGCACATGGTCATCTTCCGACAGCATCTTCCACTCGATGCGGCCGATGCCGTCGGCGAAGCTGTTGGGATCGAAGCTCGGCATCGAAACCATCGCAAGCAGGTCGCCCGTCGCGCAGTCCATCACCACGACCGAGCCGGATTCGAGCCCGATGCGCCGCGCCGCATAGTCCTGCAGGCCCGCATCGATGGTCAGCTGGATAGGGCTCCCCGGCACATCCTCACGCGTCCCCAGATCGCGCACCACGCGGCCACCCGCCGTCGCCTCCACCCGCCGCGCGCCCGGAATGCCGCGCAGGCGTTCCTCGAAGTGCTTCTCGAGCCCGTCCTTGCCGATCTTGAAGCCTGGCGTGATCAGCAGCGGGTTGGGCTCCTTCTCGTAATCCTCCGCCGAAGCCGGGCCGACGTAGCCGACAAGGTGGCCGACCGCCGCGCCCGTCGGATAATAGCGCGAGAAGCCGCGCTGCGGGATCACGCCGGGCAGTTCGGGCAGGCGCACGCTGACGGCAGCAAACTTGTCCCAATCGAGGTTCGAGGCGACTTCCACCGGCTGGAATCCGCGCGCCTTCTCCAGCTTGTCCTTGATGTCGCTCACCCGGTCCGCCGTCAGCCCGAGCAGCTGCGACAGGGTCCGCAGCGTTGCATCGGCATCGACCACCCGGTCCGGCACTAGATCGACGCGGAAATCGGCGCGATTGGCCGCCAGCGAGGCGCCGGTGCGGTCGATCACCCAGCCGCGCCGGGGCGGGATCAGCGTCAGGTTGACGCGGTTGCTTTCGGACGCCGCGCGGTACTTGGCATTCTCCGCCACCGCCAGCCAGGTCAGCCGCCCGGCCAGCAGCATGCCCACACCCGCCTGCGCCATGCCCAGCACGAACGTGCGCCGCTCGAACGAATGGGTGAGCTGCGCGCCCGTCACCGGCAGCGGCTTCGCCGGCTTCGACCAGGGCCAGGACCACTTCTGGCGCATGGCGGGTCAGACCGTCCTGAGCGGCAGGAGGCGCACGCGGTCCAGCAGGGCGACCGCCCGCGTCACCAGCGGATAGAGCGCCAGCGTCACCAGCAGCTGCGGCCCGATCACCAGCGGCAGCGGATAGGCCGCAGCCAGCCCCGCGATCCCTGCCGAAAGCACGAGATAGCCCGTCATCAGCAACGAAGCGACCGCCCAGTCAGCCACGAAACTGCGCCACAGCAGGCGGTTGTCGACGGTATCCATCACCAGCATCGCGGCGGACCATAGCACGATCCCCGATCCGAACGGCTGCCCGCTGTAGAGATCGTCGAACGCGCCGAGCGGGAGGCCCGCCCACAGCGGCAGCAGGCTCGGCCGCAGCATGCGCCACGCGAGGAACACCATGAACGCCAGCGGCGGCACCACCGGCGCGGACGCGATCACCGGCGAGAACACCGCCAGCGAGGTCAGCATCACCGAAACCCACGGCAGGCCGGAGGCGAGCAGGGGGGAGGGCGCGCGGTTGATCCGCTGCGGGACGAGGTCTTCCGGCCGGCGCGGCAGGCTGGGCAGGTCGGGCAGCCGGGGAAACGGCATCAGTTGCCCCCTCCGCCCTCGCTGGCTTCGGGCGCCGGTCCTGCCGCCTGCTGGCTCGCCCCCAGCGCTTCGACGGCAGGCGCCTGGAACACCGGCAGCACGACCACGAAATCGGCTTCGGCGGGATCGCTCGCCAGATGGCCCACACCCCCGTCATGCAGCACTTCGGTCACCACCGCGACCGGAATGCCCGGCGGGTAGAGCCCGCCCGAACCCGAGGTCGCGAAAACATCGCCGCGCTTCAGCGGGTTGTTGCCCATATTGAGCAGGCGGATCGCGATGCGCCCGTCGGACTTGCCCTCGACGAATGCGGGCAGGCCATCGCGCACCCGCCGCACCGGCACCACGTTTTCCGGGTCCGTCACCAGCAGCACCCGCGCCGTGCCCGGCCCCGCCTCGATCACCCGCCCGATCAGCCCCGCCGCCGATCGCACCGGCTGGCCCGGCCGCACCCCTCGCGCAGAGCCCGCCGAAAGCACCGCAAAGCGCCGCGCGCTCGCGGCGGTCGAGCCGATCAGGCGGGCGGCGGTGATCGGCTTCATCTGCGGCTCGACGATCCCGAGCAGCGCTTTCAGCCGCCTGTTCTCGCCTTCCAGCGCCTGCATCGTCAGCGCATTTGCCCGCGCCGCGGCGACTTCGCGGGAAAGCGCGGCGTTCTGCCGCCCCGCCTGGAAATAGGCGCCGATGGCCGCGATCACGCTCTGGCCCGCCGCGCGCGTCTCGGCCCCCGCTTCGCCCGCAGGCCGTGCGATCTCGCTTGCCGCGCTGCGCACCGAACTGAACGCCTGCGGGTTGACGATGCTCACGATCAGCAGCCCCGCGCCCGCAAGGAAGCCGGCCACGGCAATGACGTAGCCGGTGAAGATCCCGTATTGCGCCCTGCGCGAAAAGCCCGGGCGCCGGTCTGGCGACCGCGCCATCTAGCAACCCTTCTTCGTTTTTGCCGCCCCGCAGCCCAGCGGCATCACGCCGTCATCAGCACGCCGCGGTAGATCGGATCTTCCATCGCCCGGCCGGTGCCCAGCGCCACGCACGAGAGCGGGTCTTCCGCCACGCTCACGGGCAGGCCGGTTTCCTCGCGCAGGTGATCGTCAAGCCCCCGGATCAGCGCGCCGCCGCCGGTCAGCACGATGCCCTGGTCGACGATGTCCGCCGCGAGTTCAGGCGCGGTGTTCTCGAGCGCGATGCGCACGCCCTCGACGATCGCGCCGATCGGTTCGGACAGCGCCTCGGCGACATTGGCCTGCGTGATGGTGATTTCCTTGGGCACGCCGTTCACAAGGTCGCGGCCCTTGATGTGGATCGTCTCGCCCACGCCGTCGGCGGGCACGGTGGCGATGCCGAAGTCCTTCTTGATCCGCTCCGCCGTCGATTCGCCGATCAGCAGGTTGTGGTGGCGGCGCACGTAGGAAACGATGGCTTCGTCCATCTTGTCGCCGCCCACGCGCACCGAGGTGGTGTAGGCAAGACCGCGCAAGCTCAGCACCGCGACTTCGGTCGTGCCGCCGCCGATGTCGACCACCATCGAACCCACCGGTTCGGTGACGGGCATGTCCGCGCCGATCGCCGCCGCCATCGGCTCGAGGATCAGGAACACCTGGCTCGCCCCCGCATTGCTCGCCGCATCGCGGATCGCGCGCCGTTCCACGGAAGTCGAACCGGACGGCACGCAGATCACGATCTCGGGATAGCGCAGCAGGCTCTTCGAACCGTTCACCTTGCGGATGAAATGCTTGATCATTTCTTCCGCGACTTCGATGTCGGCAATCACGCCGTCACGCAAGGGGCGGATCGCCTCGATGTTGTCCGGGGTCTTGCCCATCATCATTTTGGCATCGTCGCCCACGGCCTTGACGCGCTTGATGCCGTTGATCGTCTCGATCGCCACGACCGACGGTTCATTGAGCACGATGCCCCGGTCCTGCACATAGACCAGCGTGTTGGCGGTGCCGAGATCGATTGCGATGTTCTGGGAACCGAACTTGAAGAATCGGGAAAGCAACGATGCCATCAGGAAATCCGTATAAAACTGCGGTTGAGCCCGCCCGCACTCAGCGCGAGGTAGGCTCCGGCGGGGCTTGCGAAGTGCGCGCATTAGCAGGCGAACGCGGCAAAACCCAATATTTTGTGTGCGACTTTGCGGGATAAGTGCGCCCGCTGGTCTCGAAAAACCGTATGCTCACCGCTAGTGTACCGCGACGCATGTCCGAACCGGTCCGAACCATCCGCCGCCTGCCCGAAAACCTCGTCAACCGCATCGCGGCGGGCGAGGTCGTCGAGCGCCCGGCAAGCGCGCTCAAGGAGCTGGTCGAGAACGCCATCGACGCCGGCGCGAGCCACATTTCCGTACGGCTCC
>NZ_LJHZ01000101.1:0-29842 GCF_001296055.1 Novosphingobium sp. AAP93 | reverse complement strand
CGGGCGCACCGAGCCTCTACGTGCAGTCCACGAGCGGCGTGCTTGCTCCGCCGGTCGCGCGATGGGACAACTTCTCGCCGCGCTTCGCGCTGCGCTATGCAGTCACGCCCGACATCAGTGCCTATGCCAATGTCGCCTTCGGCTACAAATCGGGCGGTTTCAACATCCTCGTGCCGCAGAAGGGCAAGTTCGATCCCGAGGAAGTGCGCTCCTATGAGGCCGGCCTCAAGGGCGATGTGCTGGGCGGCAAGCTGTTCTTCGATGTGAACGGCTTCTATTACACCTACACCAACCTGCAGGTTCAGATCGTCGAGGCGGTCACCTATACCAACAACGCCGGCAGCGCGCGCGGCTATGGCGGCGAGACGACCCTGCGCGCGAAGCCGCTGCCGGGTCTCAATCTCGCCGGTACACTCTCGCTGCTTGATGCACGCTACAAACGCTATACCCCAACCCCCGGCATCGATTACCGCAACAATCGGCTGAGCCGGGCACCCGGCATTTCCGGCTCGGGTTCAGCCGACTACACGTTCGACATCGGCCATGCGGGCTCGGTACTGCTCGGCAGCGAAGTGCGCTTCCAGTCGCGGCAGTATTTCAACCCGGACAACAGCGCGATCCAGACCGGCCGTGCCTATGCCATCGTCGATGCGCGGCTCACCTGGACCTCCGCCAACCGCCGCATGTCGATCACCGGCTACGTGCAGAACCTCAACAACGCGCGCTACGAGACGCAGACGCAGGTGATCACGCCGTTCGATCTGGCGATCTTCCGCGCTGGCGATCAGCGCCGCTTCGGCGTTCGCGCCTCGGTGGAGTTCTGATCTTGGCTCAGACAAACGACAACAAGGCCCGCGTCGTGGTCCTCGGCGCGGCGGGGCAGATGACATCGGTAACGGTGAAGGCCCTGTTCGGCCCGCTCGCTGATCATCGCTTCACGCTGGTCGACCTCAACGAAGCGGCGCTTGGCACGATGCGCCACGAGGCGCCAGCCGGGACAGAGATCGAGCTTGCACGCACCGACATCTACGATGCGGCGGCGCTTCGTGGGCTGATCAAGGGTGCGCGCTATGTCATCCATGGCGCGGGGCCCTTCCACAAGACCGCGAAGCTGGTGCGCACCGTCGCGATCGAGGAAGGCGCGGACTATTTCGATATCGATGACGACAACGAAAGCACGCTCGAGGCGATAGAGCTTGGGCCGCGCGCTGAGGCGGCGGGCACAGCGCTCTACGTCGGCCACGGTGCATCGCCAGGTTTCACCAATGTGATGGCCACCGATCTGATGCGCCGGCTCGAGAGCGTGGTCGATGTGGAGGTCGCGTGGACGGTCGGCGACGAGGGCAAGATGGAACTCGGCCGTGCAGTCGCCGAACACACGCTGCACATCGGCGCGGGCGACTGCGTAACCTGGGCGGACGGCCGCCGTGTCGTGCGGCGCAGCTTCGAGCGTGCCGAGAAGTTCCCGATGGGCCCGCCACTGGGGCTCTACAATCTCTACGAATGCGCGCATCCCGAAACGATCACGCTGCCGCACAGCTTTCCATGGTTGCGGTCGGCGCAATGCTGGGGCGGCATGCATCCGCAGGCAATCAACGGGATCGTCAAGGGCGTCGCGCGCGCCGAGGCGGATGGCAAGCTGACCCGCGACGAAGCTTGCGCTTTCCTGCAGGATATCCTGCGCGGCGATACGGGCTCGGCGAAAGGCTGGCGATACGCCTTCGCCGGCATGCTGGCCCAAGTCCGCCGGGGCGAGAACACGCTTGGCGCCATGACCTCCGCGCTATCTGACGCAGTGCGCGGAATCCATCGGCCGACGCAGGCCGGCATGGCCGCGCGCGTGCGCGGCTGGCGCGGCAGTGAGGCGATCGAGATCACCAGGGCCACAAACGCACCGAGGCCGGGAACCTTCACCGAATCGATGGCCTCGATGACCGGGCTCTCGGCTGCTGCGTTCTTCCTGATGATCACCGGCAGTCCGCGCCGGGTCGGCTTCCAGCCACCCGAGCGCTGGGCTGACCTCACTGGCTTCGAGGCGATGATCCGTAGCATTGCCCCGGAGCCCGACTATCCCGTCCTGCTGGCGCCTATAGAGCAGCGCATCGATCCACTGGCGCTATGCAACTGGGCAATCGCTGCCGAGTGATGTGGTCTGGAGCCTGCATCCATCAACTGCGGATGGTGCTTCTCTCGCAAACCAGGGAGGTGCTTGATTCCATTGCTGTACATTGGCCGCTTTGGCCACCGCCGGGCCAATAGGAGTTGCTCGCAAATGCGCTGCGAGTTTCTGCCTCCTTCAGGATTGCAGTGCGTCCGCCATACCGCGCCTTCAGGCCAGCGCCTGTAGGCAACCGGTGATCCCGTCGGTCCTGAATTCCAGATCTCCATTTTCAGACCGTTCGCGAGCCACTCAAAGCTGCTCTGGAAGGGGGACGGTAGGCACACCGTACGCGACTTGTCGCAGGTGATAAGATGCCGAAATCATTACGTAAAATGATGGTTTCAGTTGCTTCGGCGCTTTCCCGTCACTCTGACTTGCAGGCTATAGAGACAGGTCGGGGTCAAGGGTTGGAAGGCGAAGACCGCACAAATCCTTGCCTTCTATGTTCTTGACATGTTCCGTATGCCGATGTAGTTTGCTCCCCACTTTCGCAGGGTGACCAGGCTCCTCAACTTGAGGAGTTTATCGATGAAACAAGCTGATTCGGTTGATGTAGATGGTCACGTCGCGATGGACTTGCGCCGTAATCCTGTCCTCCCACAAGCCAACGGTCTCCCGCTTGGGGAGACCGGGCAATGATCCGGCGCACTGCTTCTCTGCCAAAAGCCGATGCTCAGCTCGGGCTCCCGTTCGATGGCGCCGAGACGTCGGCGCCGCCGGTCCAAGTGCCCGGTGATCCGATCAGCGTCCGCGTCGCGGAAGCGATCCGGCTCACCGGCATCGGCAGGTCGAAGCTCTACGAACTGATGGCCTCCGGCGACATCGAGACGATCAAGGTCGGCCGCTGCACACTCATACCGATGACAAGCCTGCGCGCGTTGGTGCGCCGCGGCGCGCCTTAGGCGCGTCGCGCTGTTCTCCGTCATGCCACGCGCGCGAGCCGGCTCCGCATCGACTTTGTGTTTATCGTATCACGAAGCTTGTCGAGGTGGTCAGACCACCACTGCGCCATCTCGACCCTCTCCTTCCAGTGCTGGCCGCGATGATAGGCTGCGCGGACCTTGTCCTTGTCGCCATGGGCGAGTGCTCTCTCGATCGCATCAGATGACCATTTGCCGGATTCGTTGAGAAGCGTGCTCGCCATCGCGCGGAAGCCATGGCCCGTCATCTCTTCGCTTCGGTAGCCAAGACGCCGGAGACCGCTGTTGAGGGTGTTCTCGCTCATCGGCCTTGCTCTCGAGCGGACCGAGGGGAAGACGTAGCCCCTAGGCCCGGTAACCGGCTTCAGTTCCTCAAGCATGGCGATCACCTGCCGCGACAGCGGCACATGGTGCGCTTTGCGCATCTTCATCTTCTCGGGCGGGATGGTCCACACCCTCTCCTCGAAATTGATCTCGCTCCACATAGCGTGGCGCAGTTCGCCGGGGCGTACGAACACGTGAGCAGCGAGCAGCAGCGCCTGCCTGGTGATCCCGAAGCCGTCATAGCCATCAATCGCTCGCAGCAACTCGCCAACCTTCTCGGGCTCGACTATAGCGCCATAGTGCGTCACGTGCGGTGTCAGCAGGGCGCCGCGCAGATCCCGCGTTGGATCCGAGGGAATGCGCGCCGTCGCGACAGCATAGCGAAAGACCGAACCGGCCAGTTGCAGAGTGCGCCGTGCGCTCTCGAGTTTTCCTCTCCGCTCGATCCTGCGCACGGCTTCGAGCACGTCGATCGGCGCAATGTCCGTGATCGGCAGCCTGCCAATCGAGCCATCCAGCAGGCTCAGCAGATACTCGCACCGCGCCGCCGTTGCCGGCGCCCAGGCACTGGCGCCGTCACGCTTGCGCTTCGCGCAATACTCCTCGGCTACCATCGTGAATGTGCAGCCTGCGATCACCTCCGCATGCTGACGGGCCTTCACTTTCTCGCGCGACGGATCGAGCCCCGAATGCAACTGTTCGCGCGCCTTGTCCCGGCGGCGGCGCGCCTCACTCAGGCTGATCTCGGGATAGGGTCCGATCGCCAGCTTCTTTTCCTTGCCCAGCAGGCGATACTTCATCCGCCAGAGTTTGCTGCCATTCGGCTGTACCTGGAGATAGAGCCCAGAGAAGTCGCCCAGCTTGTAAGGCTTCGCGCGCGGCTTTGCGTTTCTGACTGCGGCATCCGACAGCGGCATTGGCAAACTCCCTTGCGTAAGCGAGGCCCCCTCCTGCTGGGGGCCTCACATCGGCGCTGGGGGCTTTGACACTGCCGAGGCCCCCAGAAGGGCCGGATGTAGGTAGAAATCTTTGGCTTCCAGCGGCCTGATGACGCTGAAAATATCGCGGATTTCTGCGGGTTACAACGATGTGGGTGGACGCCGACGGACGGTAATGTGGAGCGGGTGAAGGGAATCGAACCCTCGTATTCAGCTTGGGAAGCTGCTGCTCTACCATTGAGCTACACCCGCCCGGGCGGCATTGGCCATGGCCTGCGGCGACGCCTGCCGTATGGCGGGATCGTTGGCGCGCTTCAAGTCCCTTTCGTGTTCGCGGCATTGCTTGTCGCGTGGCGGCGTGGAATGTCTGCAGGCAGAGGATGCCGACAGGAAACGGTAATGATCGAACTGCTGACCGCGCCGACGCCGAACGGGTGGAAGATTTCCATCATGCTCGAGGAATGCGGCCTGCCCTATGAGGTGAAGTGGATCAACCTCGGCAAGGGCGAGCAGTTTGCGTCCGAGTTTCTGGCGGTGAGCCCCAACAACCGCATCCCGGCGATCATCGACCATGCCCCCGCTGACGGTGGCGAGCCGGTTTCGGTGTTCGAGACCGGGGCGATCCTTGTCTATCTGGCGGAGAAGACAGGGCAGTTCCTTCCGGCGGACCTGCGCGGGCGCAAGGCGGTGCTGGAGTGGCTGTTCTGGCAGGTCGGCGGGCTGGGGCCGATGCTGGGGCAGCACGGGCATTTCCGGCTCTATGCGCCCGAGCGGATCGCCTACGCCACCGAGCGATACCGCAATGAGGCGCTGCGGCTGTATGGCGTGCTCGACAGGCAGCTGGCGCGCCATGAACACGTTGCGGGTGCGGACTATTCGATTGCCGACATGGCCTGCTTCCCATGGATCCAGACGTGGAAGGCGCAAGGGATTCCGCTGGAGGAGTTTCCGGCGCTGAAGGCGTGGTACGACCGGTTGAAGGAACGCCCGGGGCTCCGGGCCGGGATGGCCGTGGGGCGTGACCGGATCAACAAACGGCCGCAGGACGATGCCGAAGCGCGGCGGGTGCTGTTCGGGATCAAGGACAAGGACGGGGAGCAGGGCGAATGAGCGTGCGCGTCGAGTTTTTCTATGACCTCTCATCGCCGTGGACGCGGCTGGCGTTTCACAACTTCCGCGCCGGGATAGCTGATCGTGATGTGGCGGTGACTTGGCGACCGTTCCTCGTCGGCGGAGTGTTTAATGCCGTGAACCAGAGCGTCTATGAAAGCCGCGCCAACCCGGACAACCCTAAGTTCCGCCTCAGTTTCGTGTGGCTGAAGGAATGGGCGCGGCTGGCGGGGCTTCGCATGAACTTCCCGTCCGAGTTCCATCCGGTGAAGTCGGTTCATGCCATGCGCTTCTGCTGTGCGCTGGAGGATCGGCCGGACGATCTGCTCACCTTCAGCGAGGCGACGTTCGAGGCCTATTTCGGCGATGCGCGCAATATCGACGATCCTGTGGTGCTGGAGGATATCGCCAACGCCTGTGGTGTCGATGGCGCGGCGCTGCGGGCGGCTTCAGCGAGTGACGAGGTGAAGGCGCGGCTCAGGGCCAACACCGATGAGGCCATTGCACGCGGGGCGTTCGGTTCGCCGACGATATTCGTCGATGGGGCCTACATGTATTTCGGGAACGACCAGTTGCCGCTCGTGATGCAGCGCATCGATACGGTCGCTGCCGGCTGAGGCCCCAGTTGCGCTGGATCAAAGATCCAGTATCCAAAACGATAGAGCCTTGATCTGTCAACCGGGAGTGACAGATCATGCGCATTCTTCTCGTTCATCCGAATTACCATTCCGGCGGCGCGGAGATTGCGGGGAATTGGCCGCCTGCCTGGGCGGCCTATCTGGCGGGCGCGCTGCGCGGCGCGGGCTACGACGACGTCCACTTCATCGATGCGATGACGGATCACGTCGATGACGAGGCCCTCGAAGCCCGCATCCGCGAACTGAAGCCCGATGTCGTCGGCACCACCGCGATCACGCCCTCGATCTACAAGGCCGAGGAAACGCTGAAAATCGCCAGGAAGGTCTCGCCCGCGATCATCACGATGCTGGGCGGGGTGCATGCGACCTTCATGTTCAAGCAGGTGCTGACCGAAGCGCCGTGGATCGACGTGATCGTGCGCGGGGAGGGCGAGGAAATCCTGCTCGACCTCGTCCGCGCCATCGACGACGGGCGCTGGCCGGCGGCGCGGCACGAAATCCATGGCCTCGCCTTCCTTGACGGGCAGGACATCATCGCCACGAAGGCAGCGCCGACGGTGAAGGACCTCGAGAAGATCAAGCCCGACTGGGGCATCCTGGAGTGGGGCAAGTACATCTACATCCCGCTCGGCAAGCGGGTCGCCATTCCCAACATGGCACGCGGCTGCCCGTTCACCTGCTCGTTCTGCTCGCAATGGAAGTTCTGGCGCGATTACCGCATCCGCGATCCCAAGGCGGTGGTCGACGAGATCGAGACACTTGTGAACGACCACGACGTCGGCTTCTTCATCCTTGCCGACGAGGAGCCGACCATCAACCGCAAGAAGTTCATCGCGTTCTGCGAGGAACTGATCGCGCGCGGCCTGCCCGAGAAGATCCAGTGGGGGATCAATACCCGCGTCACCGATATCCTGCGCGATGAGGAATACCTCGCGCTCTATCGCCGGGCGGGGCTGGTCCACGTCTCGCTCGGCACCGAGGCGGCGGCGCAATTGAAGCTCGATCTGTTCAACAAGGAAACCACGGTCGAGCAGAACAAGAAGGCGATCCGCCTGCTGCGCGAGGCGGACATTCTGGTCGAGGCGCAGTTCATCGTGGGGCTGGAGAACGAGACGGCGGAGACGCTCGAAGAGACCTACCGCATGGCGATGGACTGGAAGCCGGACCTCGCCAACTGGTCGATGTACACGCCCTGGCCGTTCTCCAATCTGTTCGAGGAGCTGGGCGACAAGGTCGAGATCCACGATTTTGACAAGTACAATTTCGTCACCCCGATCATCAAGCCGGCCGCGATGGACCGGGCCGAACTGCTCGACCGGGTGATGAACAACTACCGCCGGTTCTACATGCGCAAGGCGCTGTTTTCCTATCCGTGGCAAGGCACAGGATACCGGCGAAAGTACTTGCTGGGCTGCCTCAAGGCGTTCCTCAAGGCGGGTTTCCAGCGCACGTTCTATGATCTGGGCCGGGTGAACTACTGGGGCCCGCAATCGAAGAAGGGCGTTGATTTCAAGTTCGACCGCACTCGCACCAACCATCGCGCGGCAACGGGCGACTGGCAGGCGGTCGCCGAGACCAGCCGCAAGGCCGCCAAGCGCGAAGCGGTCGTCCATGAGGCAGCCGGCGTGATCAAGGCGTGCGGTGGTGGGACCGAGCAGCTAACCGACGAGGAGGCCGATGCGTTCGCCATGCAGCCCACGCGCGGTGATGCGCCGGGCAGGAGCGGAGCGCACACATGAGTGTGGTGGTCGGAAAAGTCGGCCCCAACGCGATCATCCAGCTGGCCGATGTGCTGGCCGACCGGATCGGGCTGGAGGAGCGCGCGGCAGCACTTCGCGCCGCAGGGCTCGCGCACTATCTGGCCTGCGATCCCGAACGGATGACCGACGAGCGCGAGGCGGCGGCGCTGCACAAGGTGGTGCAGGCGCGGCTGCCGCAGGAGTGGGACGAGCTTTCGTGGGAAGCGGGGGAGCGCACCGCCGGGTATCTGCTGGAGCATCGCATTCCGAAGCCGGCGCAGTGGCTGCTCAAGCGGTTGCCGCCTGCCTGGTCTGCGCGGCTGCTGCTGCGGGCGATCAGCGCTCATGCCTGGACATTCGCCGGTTCGGGGGCGTTCTCCGCACGGATCGAGCGCGGCGCGATCGTGATCGAGATTGCCCAAAATCCCATCGCCATGCCGAGCTGCCCCTGGCACCGCGGTGTCTTTACGCGGCTGTTCCGTGAACTCGTCTCCCCGCGTGTGCTCGTGCTGCAAGAGCGCTGCTGCGCGCAAGGTGAACGGGCCTGCATTTTCAGGATCGGCTGGACCTGATCCCCCGTTGACCCGTATTCCACAAATGCTACCAGAGAGTATAAACATAGTATTGGTGGGAGAGCGGCGATGGTTACAGCGTCACAAGTCATGCTCACGGCAACCGAGCGCGTCACGCTGGGCGTGCCAGCAGCCGAAGCGGTCGCGCAGGAAGCGGCAGCGCGCGGCGCGAGACGCGTGTTCATCCTCGCCAGCAGCTACCTCAACCGCCAGACCGACGAGATCCGCCGGATCGAGGCCGCGCTCGGTGATCGCCATGCCGCGACGCACGATGGTATCCAGCCGCACGCGCCGCGCAGCGATGTGCTTGCTGCGGCCAATGCTGCGCGGGCGGCGGGGGCCGATCTGGTCGTCACGGTGGGTGGTGGTTCGGTGACCGATGCGGGCAAGATCCTGCTGATCTGCCTGAAGCACAACATCACCACCATCGAGGGCTTCGACGATTACCGCGTGCGGGTCGACGATACCGGCGCGATGGTGATCCCCGAATTTGCGGGGCCGGACGTGCGCGCAATCTGCGTGCCGACCACGCTTTCGGGCGGCGAGTTCAACCCGCTTTCGGGCGCGACGGACGAAGCGATCAAGCTCAAGCAGGCCTATACCCAGCGCGAGATGGTGCCGGTCTGCGTCGTGCTCGATCCCGCGATCACCGTGCACACGCCCGAATGGCTGTGGCTCTCGACCGGCGTGCGCGCGGTTGACCATGCGACCGAGACGCTCGCCTCGTTCCTGTCCAACGACTTCTGCGACGGCATCGCCGACAGCGCGCTGCGGCTGCTGGCGGCGGGCCTCCCGGCGGTCAAGGCGGACCCGACCGATCTCGATGCGCGGCTGAAGTGCCAGATCGGCGCGTGGCAATCGATGATCCCGATCATCGGCGGCGTGCCGATGGGGGCAAGCCATGCCATCGGCCACGTGCTCGGCGGCACCTGCGATGTGCCGCATGGCCACACCAGCTGCGTGATGTCGCCCTATGTCCAGGCGTTCAACGCTCCGGTGAACGGCGAGCGGCAGAAGCGCATCAGTGCCTGTCTGGGTGACCCCTCGAAGTCCGCCTCGGAACTGCTCGACAAGCTGATCCGCGGGCTCGGCATGCCGCGCAGCCTCAAGGAAGTGGGCGTCAGCGAAAACCAGCTCCAGCTCGTGTCCGAATATACGCTGGAGGATATCTGGGGCCGTACCAATCCCCGCCCGATCAAGACGGCGGCGGACGTGATGGAAATCTTGCGGACCGCGATGGGCTGATGCACACCCTTGCTCTCGCCACCGATATCGCGGACCTCATGGACAAGCCGAAGAAGAAGCGCGCCGCCTCCCAGCTCAAGGACGAGATCACCGCCTACAAGCGGCGGCGCATTCTGGAGGAAGCGAGCCACTTCTTCTTCGCCAACGGATATGAGGCGACGACGCTGGATTCGGTGGCGGAACAGCTCAATGTAACCAAGCCGTTCATCTACTCGTACTACAAGAACAAGGGCGAGCTGCTCTACGAGATCTGCCAGACGGGTATCCAGCTTTCGCTTACCGCGCTGGAAGAAGCGCTGAGCGTCGAAGGCACCGCGAGCGAACAGCTCAAGATCGTGGTCGAACGCGTGGCGCGGATCATCATCGAGAACCAGCGCTACGTGACCGTCTATCTGCGCGAGGAGAAGAGCCTTACGCCCGAGGACGCGCGCCGCATCCGCGAGCTGCGCCATGCCTTCGACACCAAGCTCGCTGCGCTCCTCGAAAAGGGCAAGCGCAGCGGCGAGTTCGATGTGCAGCACCCCTCGCGCACCGCGATCTGGGTCTCTGGCCTGCTCAGCTGGATTGCGCTGTGGTACCACGAAGGCGGGCGCTGGTCGGCGACCGAAGTCGTGATGGACGCGATCACCATGGTCCAGAAGATGGTCCAGCCGGCAGGAGCCTCGCATGCCTGACGGAAAAGGCCACAGCGATCCGCGCGTGCTCGGCCGCCGCACCTGCGTGCTGCGCTATCTGCTGGATGACTTTGCCGCCTCGCAGCCAGATGCGGTCTATGCCGTGTTCGAGGACGGCGGGCAGTGGACTTATGCCGAGCTGCGCGACCTCGTCGTGCGCAAGGCGGCGGGGCTGCAGAAGCTGGGTGTGAAGCGCGGCGATCATGTTGCGGTCTGGCTGCCCAATGGGCGCGAGGCGCTGATCACGTTCTACGCGATCAATTATCTCGGCGGCGTGTTCGTGCCGTTCAACACCGCCTATCGCGGTTCGATCCTCGAACATGTGCTCGCCAATTCCGATGCCACGGTGCTGGTTGCCCATGGCGGTTTGCTAGACCGGCTGGAGGCGGCCGATACTGCGGCCGTCACCACCATCGTCCAGCTGGGGGAAGGCAAGGCTCCTGCCCGCTTTGCCGTCCATGCCTTTGCCGATGTGACCGGCGAGGAAGCCGATCTCGCGCCGCTCGACCGGCCGATCGAGCCGTGGGACACGCAGTCGATCATCTATACCTCGGGGACGACCGGGCCTTCCAAGGGCGTGCTGTCGTCCTACCTGCACCTCTACACCAACGCCGGGCCGGAGAGCTGGCACTTCGTCACCGGTGAGGACCGCTATCTCGTCAACATGCCGGTCTTTCATATCGGCGGCCTCGGCATTCCCTTCGTGATGCTGGCGCGCGGCGGTTCGATCGCGCTGATGGAGAACTTCTCCACCGACACTTTCTGGGATTTCGTGAAGCGTACAGGCTGCACGGTGGTGTTCCTGCTCGGCGTGATGGCGACCTTCCTGATCAAGCGCCCGCCGGGGCAGGAGGACCGCGACCACAGCGTCACCAAGGCCTTCATGGTACCGCTGACCGAAGCGGCGGGGCCCTTCCACGAGCGCTTCGGGATCGACGTCTACACCATCTTCAACATGACCGAGATTGCCTCGCCCATCGTCTCGGAGCCCAATCCGGTGAAGCTCGGGACCTGCGGAAAGGTGCGGCCAGGCGTCGATGTCCGGCTTGTCGATGCCAACGACTGCGAGGTCCCTATCGGCACGGTGGGCGAGATGATCGTGCGCACCGATCGGCCCTGGGCGATGAACAGCGGCTATCACAAGAACCCGGAAGCGACCGCGAAGGCCTGGCGCAACGGCTGGTTCCACACGGGCGACGCTTTCCGCTGCGATGCGGAGGGCTATTTCTACTTTGTCGACCGCGTGAAGGACGCGATTCGCCGTCGCGGCGAGAACATCTCCTCGTTCGAGGTGGAAAGCGACGTCACCGCGCACCCCGACGTGCGCGAGGCAGCGGTGATCGGCGTGCCAAGCGAGTATTCCGAAGACGAGGTCATGGCAGTCATCGCTCCGGTGCCTGGCGCGAGCATCGATCCGGTTGCGCTCAGCGAATTCCTCGCCGCGCGGATGCCCTACTTCATGGTGCCGCGCTATATCCGCGTGCTGCCGGAACTCCCCAAGACGCCGACGGCCAAGGTGATGAAGGCCGAACTGCGCGCGGAAGGTATCACGCCCGATACGTGGGACCGCGAAAAGGCGGGCATGCGGCTGAAGAAGGAACGGCTCTGACTACCAGCTGACGTCGAGCTTCGTCAGACCGCGGAACATGAACCCTTCCTTTCGCCACGCAGCGCTGTCGGCATCGATCCGCAGCTGCGGGAAGCGGCTCACCAGCGACTTGAGCGCGATCTCGCCTTCCAGCCGGGCCAGTTCCGCGCCGACGCAGAAGTGGATGCCGCCGCCGAACGAAAGGTGCTTGGGTCCCTTGCGCGTGATGTCGAAGCGGTCCGGCTCGTCGAAAACGGCGGGATCGCGGTTGCCGGCGGCAACGAGGGTCAGGACGCGCTCGCCTGCGCGGATCGTCTTACCACCCACCGTGGTGTCCACGAACGCGGTGCGGTTGGTCCCGACGAGCGAGCTTTCGTAGCGCAGGATTTCCTCTGTAGCCGATTCCGCCAACGAAGGATCGGCGACCAGCATTCTCCACTGGTTGGGGAATTTGGCGAGGCTGAGCAGGCCATTGCCGATCATGTGCGCGGTTGTTTCAAAGCCTGCGCCAAACAGGCCGATGGCAACGGTCGCAATCTCGTGGTCGCTCAGCGGCCCGTTCTCGTCGCGTGCATTGCACAGGGCCGTGGCGAGATCGTCGCGCGGATTGCGGCGCCGGTCCGCGATAACCGACCCGAAGAAGTCCATCAGGAAATCCATCTGCCGGTTGGCGAGCCCCAGTTCCGCGTCCGAGAAGGCGCGCATCTCGAACACCACGAAGCTATCGGCAATGGCCTGGTTGAGCGCGGCAAGCACGTCGTCGGAGGCTTCCTCCGGCGAAAGCCCGAGCATGTCGCACATCACGAGAGTGGGGAAGCGATAGGCAAACTGGTGGATCACTTCCATCCGGCCGTCTGCCGCCACAGCGTCAAGCAGCCGGTCCGCCACTGCCTGCACGCGCGGGCGCATCTCGATCACGCGCCGCGCGGTGAGCGCCTGCGTGACGAGCCCGCGCACGCGGGTGTGGCGGGGCGGGTCCTGATAGAGGAAGATCTCGGACAGCCAGCGATAGGCCGAGTGCGACAGAACGTCGAACTCCGGCCCGTAGAACAGGCGGATGTTCGCGAGAAAATCGCCTTGCCCGAAATTCGCGCGGTCCATCAGGATCTGGCGCACGTCCTCGTAGCGCGTTGCAATCCAGAACCCCAATGGGGAGAAATGCAGCGGCTCCGCATCGCGCAGCGCCTTGAAGATTGGGTAGGGATCGCGCTTGAGCTGTGGATCCGTGAGGTCAAATCGCAGCTCAGCGCTCATCGTCCCGATATCCTCAGAAGTTCAGCCCGAAGGTCCCGCCGACCGTGCGCGGCGGGGCGACCGAGCCGACGCGGACGCTGTTGAACAGTGGAGCGGTGATGATGTTGTTGGTGATCACCAACTTGTTGGCGAGGTTGCGGCCCCAGATATCAACGTACCATTTGTTATTGGTCGGTGTGAAGCGCAGCCCGGCGTTGATCAGCGCGTAGGGCGCCTGCGTCGCATCGGCGTTGTTGAACTCGGTGAAGAAGACGCGGTCCTGCCAGTTCACTTCGGCGCGGGCGTTGACCTTGCCCGCAGTGCCGACCGGGATGTCGTAGTCGGCGCCCGCGCGGAACGAGAATTCCGGCGCGTTCTGCAGGCGGTTGCCCGCGACGCTGACCTGCCTGAAGCCCTGGCGGTAGTCACCCGTGGTGAAGCGGCGGTACTTGGCGTTGAGGTAGGTGCCGAACAGTTCGAGCGTCAGGCCTGGCAGCGGCCTCGCCTTGAACTCGGCTTCCACGCCGTAGTTGCGCGCCGAGGCGGCGTTGACCGTGGTGACCACGCTGCTTGCATCGACGAAACCCACCTGCAGGTCGGTGTAGTCCATGTAGAACGCGGCGAGATTGGCCTGCAGCTTGCGGTCCGCGGTCGCGGTCTTGAGGCCTACCTCGTAGCTCCACACGTATTCCGGGTTGATCACATCGTTGCGCGAACCGACGTTGATCACGCCCGATTTGAACCCGCGCGTCACCGAGGCGTAGAGCAGCGTGGCATCGTTGGCCTGGTAGTTCAGCGTGACCGTGGGCGTGAAGGCGTTCCAGCTCTTGGCCTTGTCGGTGTTCACGCTGCCGAGGAAGTCGAACGTGCCGACGCCCTTGCGCCGTTCATGGCTGAAGCGGCCGCCGGCGGTGATCTTGAACTTGTCGCTCAGCGCGTAGGTGGCCTGAGCATAGAAGCCCAGCGCGTTGATGGTGACAGTGCCGTTCTGCAGGTAGTTGAAGTTGTCGAACGCATTGTCCGGGAAGAACGGCGGAATCTGGCCTGCCAGCTTGAGCAGCACAGCCAGATTTGTCAGCGGCACGCGCACTTCGCCGTAGAGACTTTCGTGGAAGTAGTTCGCGCCGAGCAGCACGTCGAGCTTCTCGCTCTTGTAGTTGGCCACAACTTCCTCGCTGAAGGTTTTGCTGTCCTCGATGTAGTTGTTCTGGCCGAACATGTTGGCGTCTGACGCGTCGAGGTCGTCGCGGTTGAAGCGCTTGAACTTGTGGTAGGAGGTGATCGACTTCACGTTCCAATCGCCCTTGCTCCAGTCGATCGTGCCGGTGAAGCTGTAGCCATGGCGCTGGTTGAGCGGTTCCTGATCCGACCAGATGTTGCGGATGTTGGCCTTGCGGCCCGCAGCCGCTGCCACAGTGAACAGCGAACGGCCGCCGAGAATCGCGCCGAGCTGGTTCTCCGGCGCCACGGTCGGGCCGAAGTAATGGAACGCGTAGTTGCGGTCGTCCTCGTTGAAGTATTCGCCCGAGAGGGTGACTTCGAGGTCTTCCGAGGGCTTGGCGACGATCGTCCCGCGCACCGAATAGGCGTTGCGGTCGTCGATCTGGCTGCCAGTGAATTCGTTGATGCCATAGCCGTCGCGCTTGTCGAACTTGGCGCTGACGCGGGCCATCAGCTTGTCGCCGGCAATCGGTCCGCCGACCGCGCCTTCGAGCACGATGGCGTTGTAGTTGCCGTAGCTCGCGCGCAGATAGCCATCGAGGTGGTCGGTCGGCTTCTTGGTGATCAGGTTGATCGCGCCCGCCGTTGCGCCGCGGCCATAGAGCGTGCCCTGCGGGCCGCGCAGCACTTCGACGCGCTCGAGATCGTAGAAGCCCGAAAGCTGGGCGGCGGGGCGCGCGATCTGCGCGCCGTCCTGCAGGAAGGCGACGCCGCCGTCCGCACCGAGGTCGATCGAGGTGAGGCCGATGCCGCGGATGAAGATGCGGTTCACGCCGAATTGATCGCCGACCGAAAGGTTGGGGATGGCAACCGCCAGCGACTGGACGTCCTTCACACCGCCCACGCCGAGATCGGCAGCCGAGACGGCGGAGACCGAGGCGGCAACCTTGGAGAGCGATTCCGAGCTGCGCGTCGCGGTCACGACGATATCGGCAAGCCCTTCGGTCGGCGGCGGAGCGGTCTCCTCAGCCATCGCGGGCGCAGCGACCAGCGCGGTTCCGGCCAGCAGCACAAGCGCCACGCGGCGTGCTGCGGAATCGACACGAATCGAAAGGTTGCGGCGAACCATTGTTTTTCCCCTCATCCCGCGCAGCTTTGAAACTGCGTGCATTTTTTATCTACTGGCGCGTAGATACAGGTTCCGTTAGGTAGATGGCAAGTGATATTGAGGGAGAGTGGCTTGACCACGCTGAAAATGGAGGCCCTGGCAACAGGAGCTCCTTCCGATCTGTCCGCGCTTGCCGCCGATCCTGCCGTTTTGCGCGCCGCGCTGGCCGAGGCGGACGCCGCGACGCTGATGCTCGTGCTGGTGCAGCTGACCGGCGACCAAGGCCTGCTCGAGCGCGCCAGCCCGCACATCACCGGGCCGATGAACTATCACGAGACGATGCCCGAGGACCTGCGCGCCGAAATCCGTACGCGCCTCGCGGATACCTTGCTCGACTATGCCCGCACCGGCCGTCCGCTGCCGCCGCTGCCCGAAGGCGATTTCCTGCAGGACATGCTCTCGACCGCAGTCGGCGAGCATGTCAGCGCCGATTACACCGCGATGATGCGCGAGGATCTCGAAGCCGCGCATCCCGATCCGCGCGGGATGATCTGGCGCAAGCGGCCCGAGCCCGCCGCGCTGGAGGAGTTCCCGGTCGTCATCATCGGCGCGGGCATGTCCGGCGTCTGCGCCGCGATCCGGCTGGGGCAGGCGGGCATTCCCTATACGATCATCGAAAAGAACCCGGCGGTCGGCGGCAGCTGGTACGAGAACTTCTATCCCGGCTGCGGGGTGGATACGCCCAACCACTTCTATTCCTACTCGTTCGAGCTCAACCACGAATGGTCGCACTTCTTCGCCAAGCGCGAGGAGCTGTGGACTTATTTCGAGCGTGCGACCGACAAGTACGGTGTGCGGGACCATATCCGCTTCGAGACCGAAGTGAGCGCGGTGACCTATGACGATGCGCGTGGCACCTGGGACGTCGCCACGTGCGATGCCTCCGGGGCGGTCACCCACCTCAAGGCCCGCGCGGTCATCTCGGCCGTCGGCGTGCTCAACCGGCCCAAGCTGCCCGATATCGAGGGGCGCGAGACCTTTGCCGGAACGGCGGTCCACACCGCGCAGTGGCAGGAAGGGCTGGACCTCACGGGCAAGCGCGTCGTGATGATCGGCACCGGCGCTTCGGGCCAGCAGGTCGGTCCGACGATCGCGCCCGATGTCGTGAAGCTCACGATCCTCCAGCGCTCGCCGCACTGGGTCGTGCCCAATCCGAATTACTTCGCCGAAGTCTCCGAAGGCATGAAGTGGGTGCTCGCCAACGTACCTTTTTTCGCACGCTGGTACCGGTTCCAGCTGTTCTGGGCCTTTGCCGATGGTCTCCATGCCTCGCTGCAGGTCGATCCGGCATGGGACGACGGCGGCAAGTCGATCAATCAGGTCAATGCGCGCCACCGCCAGTTCATGGAGCGGTTCCTGCAATCGAAGCTCAAGGGCCGCGACGACCTTATCGCCAAGTGCACGCCGAGCTACCCGCCCTACGGCAAACGCATCCTCGTCGACAACAACTGGTACGAGATGCTGCTCCGGGACAATGTCGAGCTCCAGACCGGCGGGATCGCGAAGATCGTCCCCGAAGGCGTCGTCATGGCGGATGGCACCCTGATCGAGGCCGACGTGATCATCTACGCTACCGGCTTCCAGGCAAGCAAGATGCTCGCCCCGATGACCATCAAGGGCGAGGGCGGGCTGGACTTGCACAAGGTCTGGGGTCCGGATGATGCGACCGCCTATATCGGCACGATGGTTCCCGGTTTTCCCAACTTCTTCATGCTGATGGGGCCCAACACCGGCCTCGCGCATGGCGGGAACGTTATCTTCATCACCGAATGCCAGATGCGGCTGATCCTCACCGCCCTGCGCGAAGTGCTTGAAACCGGGTCCAAGGTCATCGACGTGACTCCGCAGGCGCACGATGCCTATGTCGCCGATGTCGATGAACGCCACGCACGGATGGTGTGGACCCACAAGGGCCTGACCAACTGGTATCGCAACGATGCGGGCCGCGTCTTCGCATTGCTGCCCTACCGGCTGGTCGACTACTGGAAGATGACCAAGACCTTCAAGCCCGAGGACTTCCGCCTGACATGAGCGCGATTGCGATCGAACTGGCCGACGGCCGCACCATCTCCGGCCACTGCGATGCGCAGTTCACCGGGGTCCTCGCCGAGTTCCGCCGCAATTTCGAGGAGCGCAAGGAGCAGGGCGCCAGCGTCGCGATCACGCATCAGGGCCGCATGGTGGTGGACCTGTGGGGCGGCCTTGCCAATCCGCAGACCGGCGAGGTTTGGGCCCGCGACACGATCTCCATCGTCTATTCCTGCACCAAGGCCGCGACCGCGCTGTGCCTCCACATGCTCGTCGATCAGGGCAAGGTCGCGTACGAGACCCCGGTAGGCGACATCTGGCCGGAGTTCGCCACCGCCGGCAAGGAAGCCACCACCGTCGGCATGATGCTGACGCATACCTCGCCCGTCCCGCACGTCGCCGAGCCCATCCGCAAGGGCGGCCTTGCCGACTGGGACTACATGATCGCGCGCGTCGCCGCCGAGCCTGCGCACTGGGAGCCCGGCACGCGGCAGGGCTATCATGGCCTGACTTATGCGTGGACGGTCGGCCAGCTCATTCGCCTCATCTCCGGCATGCCGTTGGGCCAGTATTTCCGGGAAAACGTGGCGGGGCCGCTTGGCCTCGACTTCCACATTGGTCTCCCCGAAAGCGAGGAGCTGCGTGTTGCGCCGATGATTGCCGCCGATCCGGCCGAAGTGAACTTCGCCTCGGATTTCTTCCGCAAGGCGACCACGGTGCCGGGGAGCCTCCCCAACCTGTTCCTCACCAACCAGGGCGGGGCTAATTTCAACTCGCGCGAAGTCCACGCGGCGGAAATCGGCAGCGCCAACGGCATCACCAACGCGCGCGGGCTCGCCGGGATGTACACGCCGCTGGCGAACGGCGGCGGGGTGCTCCTGTCGGCAGACCGTGTCCACCGCATGGGCCGCGTCTGCGCCGCCACGCAGAGCGACGCGGTGCTGTGCCAGCCGATGCGCTTCGCGATGGGCTTCATGGCCACGACCGACAACAGAGCGACCGGCGGCGACAGCCTGATCCTTGGCGAGAGCGCGTTCGGCCATGTCGGCATGGGCGGCAGCGTGGGCTTTGCCGATCCCGCGGCGGGGCTGGCCATGGGCTACACTATGAGCCGGATGGGTGCCGGTATCCTTGTCAATGCCCGCGGACAGGGGCTGATCGACGCTGCTTACCGGGCCCTCGGGATGACTACGGATTCAAGCGGGGCGTGGCGATAGCGGCGCCTCGCCCCTGCGCCAATCTCCCCATCAGGCACACGTTTGTCATGGCTTGCGCACAATAAGTTGTCGCCAAAACGGCACAATTTGCGTTAATGTTACAGCGATGACAGGGGCGGGCACAAGATTCGCATGGATGCCGTAAGGGAAGACTTCGGGCGTGATGTGACGGCAGGTACGCGTTTCCATGTCCAGCTGATCGGGCCGTTCCGTCTTGTCGGACCCGATGGTGCGGCCATTCCGATCCAGGGCCGCCGTACGCGCGCCATGCTTGCCACGCTGCTGCTGGCGCCGCAGCACCGGATGGCGCGCGAACGGCTCGCCGGGCTGTTCTGGAGCGACCGCAGCGAGGCGCAGGCGCGCGCCAGCTTGCGCCAGTGCCTGCTCGAATTGCGCGGCGTGCTTGCGTCTGTTGTGGCTGACGAAGAGCACCTGATCGCCACGCGCGAGGCGGTTGAGCTCGCACCGGGCGCCTTTGGCTGCGATGTTCTCCATCTGCGCGGCGCGCTCGCCAGCGAAGATTGGCAAGCTGCGGCGCGCCATATCGAGAGCGCCGGCAGCGCCCCGCTGCTGCAGGATCTTGAACTCGGCGGGGCCTATGGCGAATGGCTCGATATCGCCCGCGCCGAGATCGATGCGCGCATTGCCGATGGCCTTGCCCGCCATATCGCCTTGCGTGAACGCACCGGCGACAGCAGCGGGGTCAAAGCGCTGGCCGCCGCCTGGCTGCGCCGCGATCCTTTGAGCGAACCCGCCGTCGCCGCGTTGATCCGCGCTGAAATCGCCGCGGGGGCGCGCGCGGCAGCCCATATCCGCTATCAGGCCTTCCGCGATTTGCTTGCCGCAGAGATCGGTGTCGCGCCCGGCCCGCTGGTCGATGCGGCGCTGCGCAGTGCAGACGGCGTGGTGGAGCCGCTGGTGCTAGCCGCCCCTCCACCTGCTCCGTCGCTGCCTGCTCAGCCGGCCGCTTCGGCCCCCGCGCCCGCCAATGACGCGCTCGTGCTGGCCGTGCTTGCCTTCGACAATCTCTCCTCCGATCCCGATCTTGCCGATTTCTGCGACGGCGTTTCAGAGGAAATCCAGCGCACCGTCGCGCGCGGCACCGGGATCGCGGTAGTCGCGCGCGCGTCCAGCTTCCAGTTCCGTGGGCCCGACAAAGGCATTGCCAAAGTCTCCGCCGCGCTTGGAGCCTCGCACCTGCTCGATGGCGCGGTGCGGCGCAGTGGCAACCGCGTGCGGATTACTGCCGAATTGGTGGAATGTGCCAGCCAGCGCGCGCTGTGGAGCGAACGCTTCGACGGCGATCTGGAGGACGTCTTCGCGCTGCAGGACTCGATTGCGGAGAAGGTCGCCGCCGCGCTCGAACTCACGCTGATGCCGCGCACGCCGACGCCCACGCTGGAGCCCGCAATCTACGAGCGGTTCCTGCGCGCACGCGGCCTGCTCGCCGATGGTGATGCGCAGTTCGACGACACCGCTAGCGAGGCGGTGCCGCTGCTGGAGTCGGTTGTCCGCGAAGCGCCGGAGCATGCCCCGGCATGGGAACTGCTTGCACTGGCCCGCGCACAGGTGCTCCGTTCCGGGCACAGTGCGAGCAACTACTTCGAAGGCCGCGACGCGGTGATCCACGCGGCGCAGACTGCGCTGAAGCTTGATCCCCGCCGCGGCGGGGCCTACCGCGCGCTCGCCAAGCTGGAACCTTGGGGCCATCATGCCGTACGCGAGAAGCTGCTGCTTCAGGCGCTCGAAGTTTCCCCGCGCGATCCCGCCGCGCTCACCGACATGAGCGACTTCTGCTGGGGCGTCGGCCGCTTCCGCGATGCGCTCGCCTATGCGGAGCAGGCCTGCGAACTCAATCCGCTGATGCCATCCGCCCGGCTGCATGTCTCGCAGATGCGGGCCTATGTCGGGGATTACGATACCTCGGTCAGCATGCTGGAAGACGTGCACCAGCGCTGGCCGAACAACCCCGGCATTCTCATGGCCCTGCTCAACTGGGCGGGCTCGCTCGGTTATCCGGAAGTCTATTACCGCCACGTCAGCAAGATCGACAACTTCGACGGCTGGCAGGCGCGCGATCTGGCGGCAGTGCGCGCCTATGTCGAAGCGGTGTTCTCGAAGGACATGGCCATCAAGGAACACCGCGCCGCCCGTTATCGCGGGCTGCTGGAAAAGACCGGTACGATCACGCTCAGCCTGCCGACCGGGCTCGGCTTCATCGGTCTTCCCGATCAGGCGTTCGAGATGGTCGAGCAGGCGGACTACAGCCACGTGTTCGATCCTGCGGGTCCGTCGCCGAGCCTGTTCTATCCCGGCGTTGCGCTGGGCCCCTGGAGCTGCCTGCTCAGCCACCCGCGCTTCATCCGCGTGTGCCACCGGCTGGGCCTCTGCCGCTACTGGCAGGAGACCGGCAACTGGCCCGATTGCGCGGCATGGGTGCCGTTCGATTTCAAGTCGGCGGTGCGCCGTGTGCTTGATATGGGCCCTGCGCCGGGAGAGTAGATCAGATCTGGCCGTAGGTATGCAGCGTCCGCTCGATCTGGAAGTGCGCATCGGCGGTGAAGCAGATCACCATCGCCACCTCGATCGGCATGTACTTCAGGTCCCAGTTCGTGTCCGGCGTCCCGGGGGCATTGAGCAGGGGCGGTGGCGTCTCCAGCAGCGAACATTCGTTATGCGGGCGCGCGCCGAACATGGCGTGGATCGTTTCCTCAAGGCTGTCCGAGCAGAGGAATTCGACCACCGTATCCGCGCCGGAAAAGAACGCCAGATCGCGGATATTGCTGTGCTGCGTGGTCGAGGAGACGATCGCGCGGTAGGCGGCAAGGTCCATGTCGAAGACGTCGCGGAACTGGCGCAAGGTGTTGACCTCCATGCCGGTGCGCTTGTCCGTGGCGGTGCTGCCGGTAAAGATGCCGTCGGCGAGCAGATTGTCGACGAAGGCGTCGAGGTCGTCGTCGTCCTTGCGCAGGCGGAGCAGGTCGGCCTCGCTCGTATCGGGCAGAAGGCCCATGCGCATGCAGCCGATGCTCTGGCTCCGCGCTCTGGGATCGAACTTCGCCATGCCTTCGATCGCCATGTCGATCCTCAGGTCGGCAGGACTTTCGCCTTCCTCCATGCGGATCACCGCCATGTCCATTTCCGTCCCGAAGATCTCGCGCGCGGAGAACATCACGTAGCTGTTGTCGTCGAAAGCGAAGGGTTCGATCCACACTTGCAGCGGATCGACCAGCAGGTTGTCCTCGCTCACGCGGTAGCGCAGCGCCGGGAAGGTCCAGCTCAGCTCGATATGGCTGGTGGTGTCGCGCCCGGTCCGCCCGTCGCAGCAGCTCGAAAAGTGTGCGTGGCGCGCCACGCAGAGCAGGCCGTACGTCTTGCCCGGCAGCGGGGTGTAGTGGAACGGCGCCCGGTCCGGCGCGGCGGCATTGAAGCGCGTGTCGAGGTAGGCTGCGATCAGTTTGCGGTCGACCGCGATGACGAACTGCCACATCCGCATGCCGAGCGAGCGCCACGGCGGCAGCAGCTGATCGGTCGCGAAGGATTCGAGGAACACGGTCATGGCAGGCCCACTCCTCTGCGGGGACCAAAAAAGCCGCGCAACGGGCGGTACCAGCGCGAAACGAGATCGCTTGCGCCGGGGGTCGGCGGCAGGCCGTCGCGGTCGATGGGAAACTCGCGGATCACGCGCAAGGTGTCGAAATTGATGTCCGCCTCGAACCGCAGGGCGGCGACCGTATTGACCGAATGGGGCTTGCCGGTCGGCTTCTTGTCCACCTCGAGGAATACCTCGAGAATCTCGTGGAAGCTGCCGATGTCATTGAAATACATGTCGATATCCAGCTCGTTGTAGAACCGGACATTGCGCACGTTGAGGTATTGCGCGCGGCAGGTGACGAGCGCCTGATAGACCGCGCGCTGCGGATCGGCGGCATCGCGATATTGCTTGAGGCCCACGGTGCGCATCGAGGTGGGGATGAGGCCGAGCGAGAAGCTGTCGATGAAGTTCGACACGCTGGACAGGCCGCCCACCAGTTTCGAGGCCTCAGGGCTCTCAAGCAGGGTGGCGAGCGTGCGGTAAGGCGGCTGCGTTCCCGCCGGGGTCGGCAGGACCGGCTTGGTCTCGATGCGCATGAACTCCTGCATGCGCTGCATCGTGCCGGGCTCGTCATCCGGCCAGCCGGGCAGGCTGATCCGCCCGTGGAAACTTTCCGGATAGCGCCCCACGCCGTTCTCGATCTCGGCCAGCAGCTTGCCGAGGCCCAGCATTTCCCGGCCGCACACACTCGACATCGGATTGCCGACGACGATGAACGGCAGTGCCCATTCGAGGGCGGTGTCGGTGATCAGGCGCTTGGCGCCCCGGCCATAGCGCACCACCGGGATCGCCACGAAGACTTCGGTCTGGCTGATCGCGCCCCGGTCGGAATAGGGCACTTCTCCCAGATGGGGGCTGGCCGGTGCAGCGCTGATCATCGTCGGATAGTTCAGATAGAGCACCGTCGCGTAGGGCCAAGCCGCCAGTGGCCGGTAGACATACTCGCGCGTCTTCTCGTCGCCGATGTTGAGATACATGTCGCAATAGCGCTGCACCCGCTCCATCGACACGTTCATGTAGAACGCGTTCACGGTGACATCGGGGAAGTGGTAGGGCGGCGGCACTTGCTGGCTGGCGGCAGACTGGACGTAGGGGACGCGTATGCTCATGCCGCCGTGCTCCTGTCATCGGCAAGGAAACGCGCGGCGCCCGCCTCCACCGCAAAGCCTGATCCGAACGCGGCGGCAAGGCTGGACACACCCGCCGGAGCGCCTCCCGCCAGCACCCGCCGCAGCGCTTCGCAGGCGATCCGCACACTGGCGCCATAGCCGTCGAGCGTCTGCATCCTGAGCCGCCTTACCCGCCGCCAAGGGTCGTCTGCTTCGGCCACCATCGTAAAGCGCGCCGCCTCGCGCCGGGTCTCGTCGGGCCGCTCGGGCCAGATGCGGGCCATCGCGGAGCCTGCCATGCGCCACGGTGCCGCGCCCGTCATTGCCATGCCGATACCCGAAGCGCGGTAACCCGCCCGCATCGTCCAATGCATGGCGGAATAGATGGAAATGTCCTTCACCTCGGGCAGCAAGGCCCCGCCGGTCACCACGCTGGCCCAGTCGGTCGCCACAGTCTCCTGCGGGCCGCCGCCGAAATCGAACATCGCGGTGAGGCTCCCTGCCGGCACCATCGCCAGCGCACCCATGCGCCGGATCACCGTGCCGGGATCGGCCAGCCCCGCCATCGTCGCCACGCTCCCGCGCGAGACGACTTGCGCCGCCGAAATGCCCAGTCTCAGCGCGCGCGTATCAGGCCAGCGCTCGGTTGCGGCGAGCAGCAGGCAATCGGTCGCGGCCGGAGTCAGCGCAGCACCCGGCAGCACCGCGATTCCCGCTGCGCGCGCCTCGGCATCCCGCGCGAACAGGGCCTGGATCACGCGCCACTCGCCGCCGAGATCGAGGTAGTGGGTCCCGCTTATCAGACTGGCCTCCAGCATCGGCATCGCCGTCGCGGCGAACGGTCCGGCAGCATGGAGCACAGCATCGATCCCCGCCAAGCCAGCGCGGACCGCCTGCGGATCACCCAGCGCAAAGGCGCGCCACGGCAGGCCCAGCGGTTCGGCCACGGCACGGACCGCCTGCTCGTTGCGCCCCGCCAGCACCAGATCGATCTCGCCCGCGAGCGCCGCTGCGATCGCCCGGCCGGTATAGCCCGTGGCCCCATAGAGCAGCGCGCGGCTCATGCCCGGTCAAACACCCAGCGCACGAGACTGCCGATGAAAGTGCGCTCCTCCGAAGGGGGCAGCGCTCCGTAGACGGCGGCAAACTCATGCTCCGCCGCGCCCGCCATCGCAGCGGCGACGCGGCGGCCATGTTCGATCGAGCCGCGCTCGTGCATCAGTCGAGCCAGCCACAGCACGTCCGCCTCACCGCGCTCCTCGCGCCTCAGGCCCAGAAACCAGTCCAGCCGTGCGCGCTCGTCCGTGTTGCAGGCCCCTCGCACATGGATCAGCATCAGCGTCCGCTTGGCCTCGGCCAGATCGCCGTTCTGCTCCTTGCCATAACCGGGATCCTCCGAAAGGTTGCGCAAGTCGTCCTCGATCTGGAATGCAAGGCCGAGGAAGTAGCCGAAGCGCAGCACCATTTCGGGATCGAGCCGCCCGCGCGAGCCGATGATGAGGCCCAGTTGCGCCGGCCAGATCATCCCCATCCACGCCGTCTTCTTGAGCGCCATGCGCATGTAGTCGGCCTCGGCGAGATCAAGCACGTTGCGGTCGCGCCAGCCGAGTTCGAGCGCCTGCCCTTCCGCGGTCTGGCGCGCCATCATCGAGGTGACGTCCATCACCTGCCGGATCACATGGCTGCCCAGCGGGCTCACCGCATCGATCAGCGGCCCGAACGCGGCAAACAGCAGCGCGTCGCCCGCATTGATCGCCAGCGGGACGCCGTGCAGCGCATGGAGCGTGGGCTTGCCGCGCCTGAGTTCGCTGCCGTCCTGCACGTCGTCATGGATGAGGAGTGCATTGTGCAGCATCTCGATCGCTGCAGCTGCGCGCACCGCCGCCGACGGCGCTTCGTTGCCGAACAGCGCGGCATTGGCGAGACAGATTGCCGGGCGCAGCATCTTTCCCCCGCGTGAGGGGTATTCCGCCAGCATCTCGTCAAGGAACGGGGAAGGGCTGCCCGCCGCCAGATAGCGCATGACTTCCGCCCGCGTGGCGGCGCCATAGCGCTGGAGCAGGGCGCCCTCGACCGCCATCAGTCGACCTCGATCACGATCTCGCCCAGCGGCGATTTCTGCGTCGTGCAATAGACCGCGCCCGAATAGACCCCGGCAGGCTGATCCTGAGGCACGGTCACCATGACCCGCAATCCCGGCCCATGCGGATTGATGTCGAAAACAAGGTCGGTGATCGGCGCCGCACTGCCGCTGCGCCGCGCTAGGCCGTCGCAGCTGACATGCGCTGCCCCCGTCGGCGCCGCCGGACGCGCCAATGTGCTGGTATGCGCGCGCACCGCCTCCTTGCCGTTGAACAGCACTTCGAGCGCGATCACCGGCGCTGCGGCACTGGCGGCAAAAGGCTGCGGTCCCGGCTGCGTTGCTGGCGCGGCCTTGGGTTCCTGAAAGGGCGGCACATGCGTCGATCCGGGCGGCGGTGGGGTCATCAGCGTGTCGGCCTGACGCAGCAGGGCCTCGCAGATGTCGAAGGTCGCGCTGCTCAGCTGCCGCGCAAGGCCGAGCAGGTTGCCCGCCATCGCGCGCACGTCATCGGGCACATCGCGCACATTATACGTGCCGCCGCGGAACTGCTCGGCGGCCTTGCGTCCCTGCTTCACGGTATCGTTCAGCACATCATAGGCGGTGCGCACCGTCTCGGCGATGGCTTCGTTGACGGCCAGCGTCTCGGGTTCACGGACGCCTTCGGCCGGAACAGGCTTCTTCATGCCAGGCCCGCGCTGCGGCCCGGTCCTCTCCGGCTGGTGGCTGACCCAGCGCTTCGCCGGGTCGTGCTGCTCAGGGGTGGTCATAGGCGATGATGTCCTCGAGGTCCGGCGCACCGGAAATGGCATGGGCGGCCAGCAGTCCCGACATGACCGCCCCTTCGACGCAGCCGGAATGGAAGCCGCTGTCGGTCCAGTCTCCGGCAATGGTGAGATTGTCATAGGTCCGGTCGAGCGGCGAGATGCGGCTGCGCCAGCTGCCCGGGGTGTGGATCACGTAGCGGTCCGATGGATTGACGTTGGCGCGCCAGTACTGGGTACCGAACCGCGCCTTGCCTTCCGGTTCCGGGCCGCCGCTCTCGTCTGCCTTGAGCACGTCCCAGCGGAATTGCCCGGCAGCATCATAGGCCCCCGGCCAGATCGTGCGGACCGGCCCTTCAAGGAACTCTTCGGCATTCGCGCGCACTTCGGCCTCGCGCCTGCCCTGATAGGTCATGTCGCCCTCGGCGGGCGGCTCCGGCGGATCGCGCAGGACCGCGCAGAAGTAGACCGACGTCTTCGGCGGTCGCTTCCACGCTTCTTCCGGCACGACATGCGCCATGTCGCACCAGGTATCGAACGGCTTGGCGAAGGCGCCGGTGATATAGGCAGGCCCCGGCCACCCCAGTGCTTCAAGGTCCTCGTCCAGCCACACCTGAAACGCCTGGCTGGCAACGGTCTTCACATCGCGGCACATCGCCTGCCAGCGGGGATCGCGCGAAACGATGCCGTTGGCGCAATACGGAACCGCGCCGACCCCGACGCCGAGCACCACCATGTCGAAATCGCGCTGAACTTCCAGCACGGTCTCGCTCTCGCGCCGACGGTCCCAATGCGATTCGAACTTGCGCCCTTCGGCCAGCAGCGCCGCCCCGCGCTCCAACTGCGCATAGTCGGGCGCGGCAGGCCAGCACGGCCGGCCCTGCACATCGACCAGCGGCTGGTACTCGCCGCCGCCCTTGATCCCGGCCTGCACATCGAACTTCAGCCGCGCCGCATGGGTCCCGGCCGCGTCCAGCTCGATATCGCTGAGCCGGTGGAAGAAGCGGAAGCTCACACCGCGTTCCTTCAGGGCGGTATAGAGCGGCGCAAACACGACATCGCCCATGCCTGCGCGCATCCGCCACATGAAGGCGCCGCGATAGCCGAAGAACGTCCGCAAGGTGCCGCGCAGGCCTTGCCCGGCAGAGAGGCGCGGCTTGTTGAGATCGCCGTCCTCGTAGCCCATCGAGAGGTCGTAGAGCCCGCGCAGGAAGGGCGAGTTGAGCGAGCGCAGCGAGGCTCCGTTGAGCCGCATCCACTCGCGGCACTCGTAATCATCGATCGCATCGAGTCCGCGCGGATCAAACATGATGCCGTAGCGCAGAAACCCGGTCAGCGTCGCCAGGGTAAGGTCGGCGATCTCCCACAGGAAGCGCAGTGGGCTGGGCGCGAGCACCTTGTCCTCGATCCACTGGCGCAGCGGGACGGCCACCGCGTCGACAGCCGCCATCAAGAGGCCCGCTGTCGCAGGACTGACCGACCGCACCAGCGCCGAGAGTACCGCCAGCACTTCGGCCAGTACCGCCGACGAAGCAAACAGCCCCATGCGCGCCAGCTCGGCAACCCGCGCAGCCAGCTCCGCCGCACTCACCGGTCCCGACGCATTGGCCTTGTCGAAGCGCGTGACGAGGCCCTGTCCGTCGACCGTGGTATCAAGCACCAGCGCGCGCAGCAGGTCGAAGGCGCCCGCCATGTAGTATTGCAGGCTGAACACCGCATCGGCAGCGAGCGGATCGCCCGGATAGCCGGCGCGCGGCGGCATGTGCACCTGCCAGCGCTGGAAGCCGCCGTTTTCACTCGCCGAGCACAGCGCGATATCGTTTTCCTGCGTCCAGGCATCGCGGAAGTCGCCGTAGAGGTGGCCGAGCCCTTTCGCATCGAGCTCGGCATGGCAGGCGCGCATCATGCGGAAGGCGTTGTCATAGAAGCCGAGCCAGATGTGGAGGCCGTGCTCCTCGATCCGCCCGTTTTCGCCCCGGCCCGAAGCGCCCTTGCCGCCCAGCCGCCAGCCTTCCTGATAGACGGTAACCTGATAGCGGCCCCGATGGTGCGGCGCGGTCAGTTCCCACGCGGCGGCCATCGAAGCGCAGCCGCCGCCGATAACAGCGACCCGGATGCGCGAATCGGACGAAGCTGCTCCGCTCAGGGGAGCCTCCACGTCGTCTGCGTTGCGCTCGCGTCTCGCCGTGTCATGCCCGCCTCCGCATCTAAGTATTCATGCTTGGCTGAAAATGTCCATCACTCTCGGGCGCGGTCCAACCGGTCCGGACCGGAAAAGCGCAGACGGGCCGGGAGCAAGGTGCTCCCGGCCCGTGCTGACCGGTGTCGCCATGGCGGACGTGCTTAGCGCTGGGCCAGCACCTGGTCCGAATGCGACCGGATGGCAGCCAGTGCAGCGGTGCGGGCCTTGGCGCGGCAGGTGTTGATGGCGAGGCGTTCATTGAGCGAGATCGTTCCGGTCGCAGTGCCGCAGACGCGGCCTACGGCGCCGTCGATGCGGGCCTTGAGGGTGGTCATCCCCTCATCGCTCGAAAGGTTGAGGTCGCTGGTGCGCACCACTGCCGCCTGCACGGTGGCCTCGTCCGAAGCCGGAGCTGCGTTGGCGAGCGCCGGAGCCAGAAGCGCTGCGAGAGCGACGGTGGCGACGATGATGGCGGCGGGGATCAGGTTGGACTTCATTTGGGCTCTCCTCTGCGAATTTCGGCGGTTCGCGCTGCCGATGCAGTGGTTCTAGGAGGCCACCGTCAGGCCGCACGCCAAGCCAGCGTGAGCCGAGCGTCAAAAGTGAACGTGAGATCAAAAAGGCAATTCTTGCGGCTGATTGACGTCGGGTCGCCCTGTTTATCCGGTGCGGTGGCGCCAGCACGCCGCCGCTCGATTGCCGGCATGGGGAAGGCCAACGCGAAAGGGCCGGGAGCGTGGTGCTCCCGGCCCTTTGCTGACCGTTGTGGCGATGTGGTTGTGGGGATCAGCGCTGTGCCAGCACCTGACCCTCACGTGTCCGTGCGACGGCCAAGGCGGTGTTGCGAGCCTTGGCGCGGCAGACGGCAATGGCGCGGCGCTCTTCGATGCTGATCGCGCCGGTTGCGGAGCCGCAGACCCGGTTGACGGCGCCCGCGATGCGGGCGTTCAGCGTTGCCTGGCCTTGCGGCGTGGAAAGGTTGAGATCCGAGGTGTGGACGACAGCGACGTTGGTTTCCATGGCGTCGGTCGTTGCAGCGCTCGCCAGCGAAGGGGCGATCGCAGCGGCCAGCACACAGGCGGCGGCGAAGAAGGTCTTGCTCGTCATTTTTTGCTCTCCTGTCGGTATCGGATCCGTTCTCCCCGCGTGGGTTCGGGGAGCAGTCCCCGTCCGGTGCCGATGAGGCTGTTCTAGGGAGCGTCCGTCAGAGGAGGCGCGAGCCGAGCGTCAATCTTGCGTTAAAAATGGTGGGGCCGCGTAAAACGTTGCTGTCAGCCATGTTGCCGTGATCGCCGGGAATGGGAAACGGACATGTAAACGGCCCGGCCTCGTGAGAGGCCGGGCCGTCCCGGACTTGGCAATGTGCGAGAGCGATCAGCCGCCGGGGCTGTCGTTG
>NZ_LJHZ01000100.1:0-76211 GCF_001296055.1 Novosphingobium sp. AAP93 | reverse complement strand
CGATCCGGAGAAGACCGCGCTCAAGATTGCATCGATCGACAAGGTGACGGGCGGGCGCCTGATCGACGACGGCAAGGGCGGCTGGATCTTCCGTGCCGATGCGAACCTCAATGGTACGGGCGCGGCGAGCATCACCTACACGATCACCGATGCGACGGGGAAGACCGCGACGGCGACGGCGCTGATCAACATTGCCGCGGTCAACGATGCGCCGGTGCTGGCGGCGCAGAACTTCGTGCTGGCGCCGGGCACGGCGAAGGTGTTCAGCCAGGCCGAGGTGCTGCAGGGCGCCTACGACATCGAGGGCGATGCGTTCAAGGTCGTGGGGGTGACCAATGCTGTGGGCGGCAGCGTGCGGCTCCTCGCAGATGGCACGATCCGCTTCGTGCCCAAGGCGGGGCTGACGGGCGACGATGTGGCGGGCTTCACGATCAAGGTGCGCGATGCGCAGGGCGCGACGAGCACGGTGTTCCACAAGATCGACCTGATCGGCTCGCTCACCGGGCCCGATCCCAAGGCGGTGATCAATGAGGACGCACCGCGCAGCTTCACCGCGGCGGACCTGCTCGCGGGGTGGAAGTCGCCCACTGGCTCGCCGCTCAAGATCGTCGCGGTCACCGATGCCAAGGGCGGCACGGCGGTGCTGGGCGCGGACGGCTCGGTGCAGTTCAACCCCGCGGCGGACCTCAACGGCAAGGGCGCGGGCGGCTTTACGGTGACGGTCTCGGACGGCGCTGGGCTGACCGCCACGACCAAGGCGGTGGTCGACATCACCGCGGTGAACGACGCGCCGGTGCTGGCCGGGCAGTCGGTGGCGGCGAAGCAAGGCTCGACCGCGATCTACACGGCGGCGGACTTGCTCGCGGCCGCGAAGGATGTCGATGGCGATGCGCTCAAGATCGTCGGCGTGAAGGACGCGAGCGGGGGCACGGTGAGCATCGGCCCCGATGGCAGCGTGATGTTCACGCCAGGCAGCGGCAATCCGGGCAGCTTCACGCTGACGGTGGCCGATCCCTCGGGCGCGACGGCCAGCGCGAAAGTGGATGTCGCGGTGACCCCGGCGGCGGACGGGCGGGCAAACCTGCCGGCGGAGATCCTCAGCGCGGGCGAATACCTGCGCTCCGACCACGTGATCCGCCCGCTGTTCAATCCCGACACCAAGCTCGATGCGCTGACGACGTTCGGGTATTATGACGCCGGGACCGACGGCCGCGTCGCGTTGGCAGATGCATGGGGCTACGCGCTGGAGACGGATTCGCGGCTTGGGCCGAATATCCTTGCGGGTAAGCCTGACGGGGCTTGGTATGCGTTCCTTAACGAACTCAACCAGAACCCGGATGCCAAGATCCGCGTCTACCTCAATCGCGATATCGGGACGTGGCGCGACGGGAAGTTCGTACCGGCGGATGCGGCGGTCGAGGCAGCGGGACAGCAGCAGTTCGTTCCGGCTTTGGGTGCCGACGGCAAGCCGAATGGCAAGTGGACGTGGAACAACCTGATTTCGGATGACAGCTGGAAATTGATCACCGATTACTGGGCGGGCAAGATCAAGGCCATTGACACCGAGTTGCACAAGCTGGGCAGCAAGGTCGACTATGTGATCGACCAAGGCGAATGGGGGCCTGCACCGATCAATTTTGCCTACCTCAGCTGGATCAACAATCCGGCGATCCAAGCGCAGCTGACTACGAACTACATAGCCAACATCGATGCCAGCGCGGTCGATGTGCCCTGGGAGCATTGGGACCTATACCAGTACGCGACCGATCAGGCCGTCCGCATTCACGGAGCAGTGAAGGATTCGGTGCTGGCGGCGGTGCCGGGGCTTGATGAGTTCATCTACTACATCAACAGCGGCTCGCAGGACCGCGGGCGCTATGGTGGATATTATGGCTGGGGTTTCGACTACGCCAAGACGGCCGACACCTTCAGCACCATCCCGGTCGGGGAATCCTATTTCATCAGCAACAATTCCGGCTGGACAGGCGAATCGAACATCGTCCGCAAGCTGCTTAATGCCGTTGCCGAGCAGATCGACCTCGGCAAGAAAACCGCCTATAACTTTGTTGCTTCCGGCTGGTGGGATGAAGTCGCGACCAAGGAGCAATACGAAAGCTTCACCGGCTTCCTCAAGATCATGTACCTTACCGGTGCGACGGCAGCGAATTCGGGCTCCTACAACCTCGAGCAATCGCGGCGCGGCAGCGGTGACGTTGACACTGCGAATACGCCCGACGGGCTCAACCAGATCACCACGCTGAGCCAGGTCCACGCTGCGTTCAGCTGGCTGGACGACTTTATCCTCGATGGCCACCTCGTGGCCGGGCCCTACAAGCAATACTGGCAGAATGACCTGCCGGCGGGCGCCAAGATCTATCCCGACTATGACTTGCGGGTTTTCGACAAGGGCGTGGAAGTCGACCGGGTGAACCAACCGGTCCACGCGTTGGCGCGCACCAATGGCGCGGGCGACAAGCTGCTGGTGAGCGTGTGGGCGGCCGATGCCAAGGACCGCACGGTGACGGTCGATCTCTCCACCGCCGGCATCAAGGGGATCGGGCAAGTGGACCTGCTCGCGCGGCAGGCGGGGTCGATCTACGTGGTCGAAGTCAAGGACGGCAAGGCGGTCGCGACCCTGCTCGATACCGATGCGGATCATCCGAGCATCGGCGTCTCGGCTTATGTGACCGGACACGATATCTACCACGAAGGCAGTGCCGGGGCGGACACGCTGTTTGGCAGTGACTCGGGCGATACGCTGGTGGGCCTTGGCGGCAACGACACGCTGGCGGGCGGCAAGGGCAACGATACGCTGCTCGGCGGTGCAGGGGACGACATCCTGATCGGGGGCAAGGGCAGCGACAGCCTAGAAGGCGGCAAGGGCACGGACCTTGCTGTGCTTTCGGGCCAATTTGTGGACTACAAGGTCGAGAAGATCGAGGCGACCGCCTATCGCCTGACCGACAGCAAGACCGGCGATGTCGAGACACTGCGCGATATCGAGTTCATCAAGTTTGCCGACAAGACAGTGGATGTGCTGCGGCAACTGGGTGGCGGGTTCGATGCCGCCACGCACCGCTTCACGCTCAATGCGGATGACTTTGCGGTCTTTACCGAGGCTTCGCGCGAGGTGGTCGATGGCTACCACGGGTTCCAGTGGGACCATGTGGCGATCAACAACAATACCTATTCGGGTCCGATCGGCTACAGCCCGACGAGCGGGACGCAAAGCTTCATCAACCTTGAAGGGGTTGGCGGGGAATCGACCATCGCCCGAGAAAGCGCCGCGGGCACGCCTGCCAGCCTCTCGCGCGAGACGCCCTTCACGCCGATCTCCGCTAACTTCGCATCGGGCTGGCGCGACTACCAGACGCTCACGATCAAGGCTTACGACGATACCGCGGGGACGCACCTGATCGGCACACAGACAGTCAAGCTGGGCATCCTCGGCCGGAACATCCACGTCGATTTCGATCCGACGCTGCACGATGCGCGGCTGCTGACCTTCTCGGTCGACGATGGCGACCCCAAGACCGCGGACAACTTCGGCTTCGACGACCTCGTGATTGCAGAAAGCGCCAATCTGCCGATCGCGGTGCCGGCGGGGCCTGGTGCGGCTTTCGATCTCTGGATCTGATCGTCGCAGGAGGGCGCGGGCGCTTGCGTCACGTCCTCCTGTCGTCCCCGGCGCATGCCCGGCGCCGGGGACGACACCAAATCAGCGACCTGCCTTGGCGCGGACTGCCAGGACCGCGAGGCCGATCGCAAAGCACGAAAAGCCGACCACCGCGAAAAACGGACCAATCCCGGCTGCGACGATCATCGCGCCCATACCCGACCCTGCAACAGCGCCGATCCGGCCGATCGAGAGCGACACGCCAATGCCCTGCGCCCGGATCGAGGCGGGGAATGCGCTGACGGCCAGCGAAAAGAGCATGACCTGCAGTCCGGACATGAACACGCCTGTTGCGGCAAATCCCGCGACGACCAGCGCAGTCGGATGCAGGCCGCCGGAAAGCAGTTGCCCTGCCCACAAGGCGCATGCCGTGCCCGCTGCTGCCATGACAAGGATCGGCACACGCGGGCCGAGGCGGTCCATCAGCAGCGAGCCGATCAGTGCGCCGACGATACCGCCCAGATTGAACGCGCCGAGGCCCAGTGACGAGACGGCAAGGTCATAGCCGACCGCCGTCAGCATGGTCGGGCCCCAGTTGAACACGAGATAATTGCCCAAGAGGCCGAACAGGAACGCCGCCGAAAGCGCGAGCGTATCGATCAGCAGCGGCGGCCGGAACAGCGACATGCCGCCCCCGACGACAGCGAGAGCGGTTGGCAGTTCGAGGTGATAGCGCGGCGGCAGATCGAAGCCCGCGGCACGCAGCATGCGGTCAAGCTCGCGGCGGCGGCGAGGCCGGTGCACCAGAAATCGTGGCGATTCCGGAAGCAGCGCCATCATCGCGGCGGTCACGACCAATGTGAGAATACCAGCGCTGCCGAACAGCATGCGCCAGCCATAGGTGGGCAGCAACCATGCGGAGAGTGCACCGCCGACAAGGCCGCCAAGCACGACGGACATCATGGTGAGTGAAACTGCCAGATTGCGCCTGCTCGCCGGGGAAAACTCGGAAACCAGCGCCGTCGCATTGGGCAAGGCCGCGCCCAGCGCCAGGGTGGAGATGAAGCGGCAGAACGCGAGCATCGGCAGGTTGTCGGCCAGCACGGAGGCTGCCGTGGTCAGCCCGAACACGCCCACAGCGCTGATAAGTGCGGGCCGCCGCCCGGCGCGGTCCCCCAGCCAGCCGCCAAGGCCGCTGCCGAGCGACATGATGAGGAGACCGCCCACCACCACCGGCACAAAGCTCTCGCGCGGGAGATGCCATTCGGCCATCAGCGCGGGCATCGCAAAGCCGAGGATCTGGTTGTCCATCCCGTCCAGCAGGACGGCGGCGGTGCAGATTGCCAGCACACGTTTCTGGTAGCCGTTCCAGTGCCCCCGATCGATCAGCCGGTCGACCGCGATACGAGGGAGGTCTGGTCCACCTTCGGGCGTACTGGGCACTCCGTTCATGTCAGATCTCCGCGACGATCTGCTGGATGATGTCCGCCACCGCGCGGGAAGCGGAAAACTCGAGATGCTTTGCCGGAAGCGCCAGCACGATCTCGCGCAGCAGCGCCGGCTTGATCCGCGCCGAGACCAGCAGGCCACGCTCGATCAGGCGTGCGACGGCATAGTGCGGCAGGAAAGTGCTGCCGACGCCGCTCATGGCGACTTCGATGAGAGGCTGGAAGGAGTCCGCCTCGACCCGCACTGCAAGCGGAACATCGGCTTCGGCGAAGGCCTTTTCGATGAGGATGCGCAGCGCATGGGGCGCGCTTGGCAGCACCAGCGGCTGGCCCTCGAGCTGCTCGAGGGTGACGTCCGCGAGGCCATCGAGCCAGCCGCCGGGGGCGCTGACGACGTGGAGCTCGTCCTGCCGCAGCGCGGTGGTGCGCAAGTGGACGTTCTGCTGGGGGCCGTAGACGACGGCGAGGTCGATCTCACCCTTGTAGAGCCATTCGGTGAGGTAGCTGCCGTAGGCTTCGACGAGGCGCAGCTCGACGCCCGGCAATTGCTCGACCACGCGCTGGACAAGGCGTGCGGCAAGCGTGCCCCCGACCGTGGGCACCATGCCGATGATGACGCGGCCGCTTGGCTGGCCCGAACAGGCGAGCACGTCGGCGCGGGCCTGTTCAAGCCGGTGGACCAGACCGGCGGTACGATCGAGCAGGATGCGCCCGGCTTCGGTGAGCACCATGCCGCGGCCATGGCGGATGAACAGCGGGGTGCGCAGTTCGTGTTCGAGCAGGCGGATCTGTCGGCTGAGCGCTGGCTGGGCGATGCGCAGCTTGTCGGCGGCTCGGCTCAGGCTGCCGAGTTCGGCGACCGCGCGAAATGTCCGGAGCTGTCTGAGATCCATGCAGTCTTGCTATAGATGCCAGCGCAGGAGTCGATTCCTTTTAAGGCTCGGTCCGAACTCAGGACAGTTTTGCATCAATGAAGCCATCGACAAGATTGTTCAACCACAGTCGTTCTTCGAGCAGCCCGGAACGGGACAGGTCATGAAGCCAGGCTTTGTTCAAGGCTTCTGCATTGCGGCTGCCATCTAGAGCTTCCCGGGGGTCGATCACTTCGAACCGGATTGGCTCGCCGGATGGCAACTGGGCCACGCGGTCTACATTGCTGCCGATGACCGTTGCGATCTTGGGATAGCCGCTTGTTGTCTGGTGGTCTGCCAGAAGCACGGTGAGGCCGCCCTCGCCATCGGCCTGCAGGCAGCCGCGCAGCGCCGGTTCGCTGGGCATCGAGATCGAGGTGGGCTTGAGCGGCGGTCCGCCAAGCACGCGGCCCATGCGATCAAAGCGTGCGGAGGCGGTGAAGCTGCCTGTTGCAAGGTTCGCGATGGCGTCGGGCGGGAAGTGACGATCCTGCGGGCCGAGCACGACCGCGATGGAACCCTGCAGCGCAGGTGGCGGCGGCAGCGCGCGGGGTTCGAGCGGGCGGGTTGCGGTGAAATCGAAGGCGGCGCCGGCTGTGATCGCACTGCCGCCGAGGCCAGAGGAGGCATGGGTTGCGCTGCTGCCAAGCCAGCGCGGCGCGGCGTGGCTCCCGGCGAAGGCGAGGTAGGTCCAGTTTCCGGGCCCGGCGCGGATGCGCAGGCGCTGGCCTGCGCGCAGCGTGTCCTGCCGCCAAGCTCTGGCTTCATCGCCGTCGATATCGGCAAGGAACCCGCCGCCGCAAAGCGCGAAGCCGATTTCGCCTTCATGGCAGGCAATGGTGCAGCCGCCATGCGAGAGTTCGAAGGCCCAGCCATCCGGCATCCCCGTGACCGCCATCGCTGCGGCGAAAGCCAGCCGGTCGACCGGGCCGGAGGGTGGGACGCCGTAGCGCATGACGCCGGTGCGGCCGGAATCCTGGATCGTGGTCAGTGGCCCGGCGGCCTCGAAGATGATACGGGCCTGCATGGCTCAGTCGGCGCGCTCGAAGCGGATCACGTCGCCCGGATCGAAGAGGAATGGCCGCTTTCGCGCGGGATCGAGGATCACTGCATCGGTATGGCCGATGACCCACCACCCGGTCGGCATCGGCAGGGTGGTGATCAGGCACTGCGGCCCGGCAATGATCACGCTGCCGACGGGGTGGCCGCGCTCGGCCCGGGGCTTGCGCGGCAGTTGCAGCGGAGCCGGGACGCCGCCCATATACGCATAGCCGGGACCGAAGCCGTACATGAACACGCGGTATTCGCCGGAAAGGTGCTGGTGGATGACCTGGTCAGGCGTCAGGCCCGTCGCCTGTGCGACTGCTTGGAGATCGGGAGCCGAGGCGGGGTCATAGCTTACGGGGACGATATGTTCGCGCGGCGTGCGGGGGACGTTTGCGGCGGCCTCGAGGAGGGCGAGGGCGTGCGCCGCGATCTGTTCGCCGTCCGTCACCAGTGGATCGAAAACGATCATCAGCGCGACATAGGCCGGGACAGTCTCCACCATGCCTTCCGGCGGCTGCGCTGCGAGCGCCCGGTCGAGCGCGACGACGCGTTCATTGGTTTCGGTGCTGATATCGCCGCCAAAGTCGATCAGAATGGCCGTCTCGCCCATCGGCCGGACGGTGGGCGCCGGGGCCATCAGCCGAGGAAGGGCGCGATCGTTACCCCGCGTCCGGCAAGCGCGACGCGGATGGCGCGGGCCATGACGACGGCATGGGGATCATCGCCGTGCACGCAGATCGAATGGCCCGCGAGGCGGACCGGATCGCCGCCGACGGTGGGCATCAGACCCGTCTCCAGCCAGCTGAGCAGTCGTGCCGCCGCGGCGCCGTAGTCGTCGATCATCGCGCCGGGCTGGCTGCGGGGGACGAGGTTGCCGGCGGGGGTATAGCCGCGGTCGGCGTAGATCTCGCTGAACACGCGAACACCGGCATCGCGGGCGACGTGCTCGAGCACGGTGCCTGAAATGGCGAGGATGGCGAGCTTGCTGTCGATCGCGCGCGTAGCCCGTACGATGGCTTCAGCGACGGCGCGATCTTCGGTCGCGACATTGCCGAGTGCGCCATGGGGCTTGAGGTAGGACACGCGTGTGCCCGCGAGCGCGGCGATCGCGATGAGCGCCCCCACTTGCGCGGCGACGAAGCGCTCCACTTCGGCGGGCGGATAGGGCAGGCGGCGGCGGCCGAAGCCTTCCTTGTCGGGATAGCTGGGATGCGCGCCGACGGTGATCTTGCGCTCCTTGGCCCAGGTCAGCGTGCGGAACATCGTCTCGGGATCGCTGGCGTGGCCGCCGCAGGCGATGTTGGCGCTGGTGACGATATCGAGCATCGCCTTGTCATCGCCCATCACCCAAGGACCATAGCCTTCGCCAAGGTCCGAATTGAGATCGATGGTGCGGGCGGAGAGATCAGACATAAGCGCTTTTCCGGACTTCGAGGACCACGCCGGCGGCATGGGCCGTATCGAAATAGGTGAAGCCGCTGCCGTTGTCTCGCCTTCCGCGCATGAGGGGGAGCGTACCGGTGGCGGCGGCCTGCTGTTCGGCGGCGGCAAGATCAGGCACTTCGAAGCCCAGGTGGAACACGCCTTCGCCCTTTTCGTCCAGAAAGCGGCGCTGCGGGCAATCGCCCAAGGGCGGCTGGCAGAGCTGGATCTGTATGTTGTCGATGTCCGCATAGCGGTACTTCATGCCCATGAAGCCTTCGCGGCTGGGCACGTGGAGCTGGGTATACTGGTCGAGCGGCGGGTAATCGTGCCAAGGCCCTATGCCGACCGAGGCATAGTAGGCCTCGGCAGCGGCGATATCGTGCACCACGATGCAGACGTGGTGGAGGCGGCGGAACAAAGTTGGTTGAGATCTTTGGGGATCAGGCATCTTCGGCCACCGGCACTACATAGTTGAGGATCATCCGCCCGCCGTCCGGATAGACGGTCTGCCCGGTCATGTAGGAGGCATCGTCGCTGGCGAGGAAGGCGGCGACGGCGGCGACTTCGCTCGCTTCGCCGAGGCGCCCTGCAGGGGTGCGCGAGAGGATCATGCGGCGCTGCTCCTCGTTGGTGAGGAAGCCCATGCTGAGCATCGGCGTGGCGATCGTGCCCGGGCCAATGCCGCAGACGCGGATGCCATGCGGGGCAAGCGCGACGGCGGCAGTGCCCGTCACCTGGTTGAGCCCGCCCTTGGAGATGGCATAGGTCGCGACCGAGGGGTTCGCCATGCGCGAATTGATCGACGACATGTTGAGGATCACTCCGCCGCGCTTTGCTGCGATCATCACGCGGGCCGCGGCCTGAGTGCCGAAGAACGCGCCGCGCAAGTTGATGCCGAGGACGCGGTCGTAGTCTTCCGGCGTCACGGTCATAAAGTCCTTGGTGATCGCGATCCCGGCGTTGTTGAGCATGATGTCGAGGTGGCCGAAGCGTTCGACCGTCTGTGCGACGAGGCTGTCTATATCGGCGATCACGCTGACATCGGCGCGGATGGCGTGGACGTCGAAACCTTCTGCGCTGAGCTCCGCGACCGATGCTGCGAGGCCGTCCTCGTCGATATCGGAGAGCACGACCGCCGCGCCTTCCTCGGCAAAGCGGCGTGCGCAGGCGAGGCCGATGCCGCGTGCGGCGCCGGTGACGATGGCGGTCTTGCCCTTGAAACGCATGGGGTCTGATCCTGTCAGTAGATGGCGCTCTCGGGCATCGGACGGTTCGCGGCGATCCGGTCGAAGCCGAGCGGTGTCAGGTCGATAGTGCGATAGGCGGCATGTGCAATCCATTCCGCAACGCCGCGCGCGGTGCCGGGGGCATGCATCACGCCGTGGCCGGAAAAGCCGGTGGCGAAGACGAGGTTGGCGAGTTCGGGATGGGGGCCGATCACGCCGTTGTGATCGAACAGGCACATTTCGTAGTGCCCGGCCCAGGCGCGGACCAGCCGCAGCTGTTCCAGCGCGGGGACGCGGGCGGCGAGGAGCGGCCAGAGACGGTCTTCGAACAGCGCATGATCGGGCTCGAAATCGCCATTCGCGTCGGGATCGTTCGCCTCGTCGGGCTGGATGCCGCCGATGAAGCCATCGCCTTCGGGGCGCATCCACGCGCCGGACGTGTCGAACAGCATCGGCATGCCGGCGCCTTCGAGCGGGGCCTTGAAGTGGAATACGGTGCGTTTGCGCGGGCGGACGGGGAAGTCGATGCCGAGGAGGCGGGTGACGGCGCCCGATGCGGGGCCGGCCGCGTTTACCACCCAGTCTGCGGGGTAGACCGAGCCTCCTGCGCGGACGCCCGTCACGCGGGCGCCGTCGGTGGTGAAGCCATCCACCTCGGCCTGAAGGTAGCGGGCGCCACTGGCGATGGCGGCGCGGCGGGCGGCTTGGAGGAGGCCCCAGGCATCGAACCAGCCTTCGTTGGCGCGGCCATGGGTGGCGATGGCGATGTCGTCGGTAGCGAGCCACGGGAAAGCGGCGGCGGTGCCATCGCTGTCGTAGTCGGCGATATCCGCGCCGAGTCCGCGCTGCATGGCGAGCGCAGCGCGGCGGGCGGGGGCGGTCGCTTCGTCGCCGAGGATCAGGTAACCGCCTTCGACGAAACCGATTTCGGCATCCTCGCCCAACTCCGCCTTCACGCCTTTGAGGAACTGCGCACCATAAAGGCTCAATTCGACATTGACCGGACAGCCGAACTGGGTGCGGATCGAGGCGGCGGAAAGCGCGGTGGAGGAGAACTGGTAGGTCGGATCGCGCTCGATCACGGTGACATCGGTCAGGCCTTCCCGGCACAGCGCGCGCGCGGTGAGGCTGCCGATGATGCCGCCGCCGATGATGACGATGCGTGGGGAGGTCATGGGGTCGCTCTAGCGGATGGCGAAGGGGTTGGCGACGCGCGCCATGGGGTCGATCCACACCGTCTTGGTCTGGAGATAGGCGTCGATGGCTTCCTGCCCGTTCTCGCGCCCGATGCCGCTGCGCTTGTACCCGCCGAAGGGGGCCAGGTAGCTGACCGCGCGGTAGGTGTTGATCCAGAGCGTGCCCGCCTGCAGCGCTTCGGCGCCGCGGAACACGCGCGCGGTGTCGCCGGTCCAGAGTCCGGCGGCGAGCCCGTAGGATGTGTCGTTCGCGAGCGCGAAGGCTTCCGCTTCATCGTCGAAGGGGATCACGGCGAGGACCGGGCCGAACACTTCCTCGCGCGCGATGCGCATGGCGTTGCTGACGCCGGTCAGGATCGTGGGGCGGACGAACCAGCCTTGATCCGCCTCGCCGCCCATGGCTGCTGTGGCGCCATCCTGCCGGGCGTGGGCGATATGGTCGAGCACGCGGCGGTGCTGGGCGGCGGTGGTGATGGGGCCGATCTGGGTGGCCTCATCGGCAGGATCGCCGAGGCGCGCGGGGCCGGCGAGCTCGACCAGCTTGGCGACAAAGGCATCGTGAACCGTGCGTTCGACAAGGAGGCGCGAGCCTGCCACGCAAGTCTGGCCCGAGGCGGCAAAGATGCCCGCGACCACGCCGTTTGCCGCCGCATCAAGATCTGCATCGGCAAAGACGATCTGTGCCGACTTGCCGCCGAGTTCGAGTGTCACGCGCTTCAGGCCCTCGGCAGCGGCATGGTAGACCGCGATGCCGCCTGCCTCGCCGCCGGTGAAGGCGATCTTGGCGACATCGGGGTGCGATACCAGCCGGGTGCCGGCGCGGTCTGCAAAGCCCGTAACGGTGTTGACGACGCCTGCCGGGAAGCCTGCTTCGGCAAACAGCTTCACGAATTCCAGCGTCGAGGCGCTGGCGTGTTCGGAGGGCTTGATCACCGCAGTATTGCCTGCGGCGAGCAGCGGCGCGAGCTTCCACGCGAGGAGCTGCAGCGGCGAGTTCCATGGCAGGATCGCGGCTATCACACCGATGGGTTCGCGCCGGGTCCAGGCGACCATGCCCGGCTTGTCGATGGGCAGGACGCGGCCCTCGATCTTGTCGGCAAGGCCGCCGAAATAGCGGAACCATTCGGGCAAGTAGCGAAGCTGCGCGCGGGTTTCGACGATGAGCTTGCCGTTGTCGCGCGTCTCGATCGCGGCGAGGCGGTCGGCGTGCTCGGCGATCAGATCGGCGAGGCGGTAGAGCAGGCGGCCGCGTGCGGAAGGGGTGAGAGCGGGCCACTCGCCGCTTTGGAAGGCATGCTTGGCGGCGGTGACGGCCGCGTCGACCTGCTCCGCACCATCATCGGGGATCTGCGCCCAGGGCTTGGTCGTGTAGGGATCGATGCTCTCGAGCAGGGCAGGCGCTTCGACCTCTCGCCCGCCGACAGTGTTGCGGAAGATCGGCAGCGCGCTCATGCGGTGGCGAAGCCGAGTGTAGCGCGGAAGCGGTTCTTGATGTGGATCGCATCGCGCGGGGGGAGCGAGCGGGGGAGGTTCTCCGCCTTCACGCTGACGACGGCGAGGTGTGGGCCGGTCTGTGGGGCGTGGAGGAGATCGCGCAAGCGCGCGACATCGTCCATTGTCTCCGCATGATCGACACGCGGGAAGCCGCAGGCCGAGGCGACTTCATGAAGGCGCAGGCCGAAGCCGGTGTGGCTGGTCTGCATGCCCGTCTCGCCGAAGTGGCCGTTGTCGATCACCACGATGGAGAGGTTTTCGGGCCGCGCGATGGCAATCGTGGCGAGGCCGCCGAGGCCCATCAGCTGCTCGCCATCGCCGGTGATAACCAGCACGCGGCGGTCCGGCTGCACTTGCGCCAGACCCAAGCCGACAAGTGCGGCGCTGCCCATCGCGCCCCAGAGGTAGTAATTGCGGGGATCATCTCCCGCCGCATGAACGTCGTAGCTGGCAGAGCCGAGGCCGGTGACGACAAGAAGGTCGCCGCGATCCCTCAGCAGTTCGGCGACCACGGCGCGCCGGTCGAGCGGACTCACCACTTCTTCTCTCCCATCACGCGCTGGCCGATCAGGATGGCGATCTGCTGATCGGCATCGAAGGCTTCGACGAGGGCGGCGGGCACGATGGCGAGCAGTTCCTCGGCGGTCTCGGCGCGGAACACGCGCACGCCGATTGAACGCAGCGCGTCTTCGGTCGCCTGGCCCATCGGCACTTGCCACGGATTGAATTCGCCCCATTCGCCGCGCATCGTTACCAGCATGAGCAGCGGGAAGCGCGCGATCACCGGCAGCGAAAGCATGTTGATGCAATTGCCGACGCCGCTCGACTGCATGAGGATCACGCTGCGCGCACCGCCGAGCCAGGCACCGGCGGCCAATGCCACGCCTTCTTCCTCGGTGGTGAGAACGGTTGCCGTTACTTCGCTATCAGAGCGCAAGAGGTCGATCAGGCGGGCATGGCCGGCATCAGGGACGTAGCTGGTGTGCGTCACGCCGCCCGCGCGCAACTGGGCATAGAGGCGGTCGGGCCATGCCTTTGCGGTGGTCTTTTCGAGAAGCTCGGTATCGGTCATGCGGGAGAAAATACAGTCTCGGCCTGCCCGGTCTCGCAACATCTGGACCAGTCAGCTATGCCTGATTGCTATAGCTGACCCGCATGACTTCGTCTTTGTGGGGCCGAGCCGCGGCTGGTAGTGGCGGGCCCATGTCACAGCCCGACTATACCGATATCCGCGCTGCGGTCGCCGCGCTTTGCGCTGATTTTTCCGGCAGTTACTGGCGCGATCTCGATGCGCGGATGGCCTATCCGAGCGAATTCGTCGCCGCGCTGACCCACAGCGGTTTCCTCGCCGCGTTGATCCCGGAGGCCTATGGTGGATCGGGCCTGCCGCTTTCGGCGGCTTGCGCGATCCTTGAGGAAGTGCAGCGCGCAGGGTGCAACGGCTCGGCCTGCCATGCACAGATGTACACGATGGGCACGCTGCTGCGGCATGGCAGCGAGGCGCAGAAGGCGCGCTACCTGCCGGCCATCGCGCGCGGCGAACTTCGCTTGCAGGCCTTCGGCGTGACCGAGCCGACGAGCGGGACCGACACGCTCTCGCTGCGCACTTTCGCGCGGCGGGAGGGCGATACTTACCGCATCAGCGGGCAGAAAGTCTGGACCAGCCGGGCCGAGCATTCCGACCTGATGATCCTGCTGGCGCGCACCACGCCGCGCGAGGAGGTCGCGCGCAAGGGCGACGGGCTGTCGGTGTTCATCGTCGACATGGCGCATGCCCGCGCGAACGGCATGGAGATCCGCCCGATCCGCACGATGATGAACCATGCGACGACCGAAATCTGGTTCGACGACGTGCCTGTGCCCGCCGCAAACCTGATTGGTGAAGAGGGAAAAGGCTTCCGCTATATCCTCTCGGGCATGAACGCCGAACGCATCCTGATCGCTGCCGAATGCATCGGCGATGCCAAGTGGTTCATCGAGCGGGCGAGCGGCTATGCCAGGGAGCGGCAGGTGTTCGGGCGGGCCATCGGAGCCAATCAGGGCGTGCAGTTTCCCATCGCCAAGGCCTATGCCGCGATGCGCGCGGCCGAGCTGATGGTGCACAAGGCGGCCGAAGTCTACGAGACGGGCGGCAATGCGGGTGCCGAGGCGAACATGGCCAAGATGCTGGCGGCGGATGCCTCGTGGGAGGCAGGCAATGTCTGCGTGCAGACGCATGGCGGCTTCGGTTTTGCCGCCGAGTATGATGTGGAGCGCAAGCTGCGCGAGACGCGGCTCTATCAGGTGGCACCCATTTCGACGAACCTGATCCTTGCCTACCTCGCCGAGCACGAGCTTGGCCTGCCGCGCAGCTACTGATGCCGGGAGCGCTTGCAGGCCTGCTGGTGGTGGCGCTGGAGCAGGCGGTCGCGGCGCCGCTGTGCACGCGCCAGCTAGCCGATGGCGGGGCGCGGGTGATCAAGCTCGAGCGTGCGGGCGGCGAGACGGCGCGGCATTATGACGCGGCGGTGCATGGGACTTCGGCCTATTTCGCGTGGCTCAACCGGGGCAAGGAAAGCATTGTCGTCGATGCAAAGGATGCTGCCGACCGCGCGATGATCGAACGGATGGTGGCGAAAGCCGATGTGTTCATCCAGAACATGGCGCCCGGTGCTGCGGCGCGGCTGGGGCTCGATGCGGCTTCGCTGGTCGCGCGCTATCCGGGCATCGTGGCGGTCGACATCTGCGGGTATGGGCAGGAAACCGGCGCGAAGGACATGCGCGCCTATGACATGCTGGTTCAGGCCGAGGCGGGCATTTGCGCGGTGACGGGTACGCAGGATGCCATGGCCAAAGTCGGCGTTTCAATTGCAGACATCGCGACGGGCATGAACGCGCATGCCGCGATCCTTGAAGCGCTGATCGGCAAGGGCAGGACGGGGCGCGGGGCGGCGATCGAGATCGCAATGTTCGATGCGATGGCCGACTGGATGGCGGTGCCGCTGCTCCATCTGGAACAGGCCGGGCGCGCGACGGGGCGGCACGGGCTCGAACACGCGGGGATCTATCCTTATGCCGCCTATGCCTGCCGCGACGCGACGCTGATGATCTCGATCCAGTCGCCCGATGAATGGCGGCGGTTCTGCGCAGGGGTCCTAGGGGATGCCGCGCTGGCGGACGATCCGCGTTTTGCGACCAACCCGGACCGCGTGGCGCATCGCGAAGTGCTAGGGCAGATTGTCGGCAAGGTCTTCGCGGCGCGCACCATGGCCGAAGCCAGCGCGCTGCTCGATCGGCACCGCATCGCGTGGGGGCGCGTCTCGCAAGTGGCGGATGTCGCCGTCCATCCGGCATTGCGGCGGATTGCGGGCGAGGTGGGAGGCAAGGCGTTCGACGTGCCGCGACCGGCGGGGCGCCCGGCGGTGCTGCCTTCCGTCATTCCGCCGCTGGATGCCGATGGGCCTGCGCTGCGCCGCGAGTTTGCGGCGGAGTGAAGGGGGCCATGAGTAGCGGCGGTGGACAATTTGATCAAAATATGGTCGGATCGGCATTCCACCGGCGTTGGAGTGCGGCGTGAGCGAGTTTCCCTTTTCGGATACGGTGGCACAGGCGCAGACGCGCTTCCTGGCTGCCGCAGCGTCGGCCGGTGCGCTGGTCGAGGTCCATCCCCATCCGCTTGCCGGGCCTGACGGGGAGGCAATCGGGGCGGCTACCGCGTTTCTCGGTGATCCACAGGCGCCACGGCTGATCGCGGTGATCTCGGGCGTCCACGGGATCGAAGGCCATGCCGGTGCGGCGATCCAGACCGCATGGCTTGACCGGGCGGACCGTCCGCCGTTGCCGGAGGGGACAGCGCTGCTGTTTCTCCATCAGGTCAATCCCTGGGGCGCGGCGTGGGACCGGCGCGAGAACGAGGACAATGTCGATCTGTTCCGCAACCTCGTCTATCGCGGGCCCGATTTCCCGGCAAATTCGTTTTATGCCGAGCACGAGGCGATCATCAATCCGCGCCACGTGGCAGGGCCCGAGCGCGAGGCCGCCGACCGCGCCTTTGCTGACCTGATCGCGCGCGAGGGCTTCGATGCGGTCGCGAGCAGTATTCGCCGGGGCCAGCACGATTTTCCGCGCGGGATGGGCTTCAACGGGCGCGGCGAGACTTGGTCGAGCAGGCTGATCGATGGTTGCGGGGCGCGCTGGGCGAGCCGCGCCGCGCGGATCGATGTGCTCGATGTCCACACCGGGTTCGGCGCGCCGGGCGAAGCGCTGTTCATCCCCACCCAGCCATCCGGCAGCCGCTGCTATGCCCTTGCCGAGCATTGGTTTTCCGGGCAGCTGTTCCTGCAGGGCAGCGACGTGATGATCCCGCAGCATCCGCGCGCGCCGTTCGACAGCTGGGCGGATCTGCCGCATCATCCAGAGGTATGCTCGATCGGGCTGGAATACGGCACCGACGGCGTTGACCGGGATGTGGAGCAGATGCGCGCCTATTCGGTCCATGCCAACTATGGCTCGCTGGCGAGTTCCGAAGCCCATCCGCTGCGCCGGTGGTGCCGCGAGAAGTTCTATCCCGCAGCGCCTGCGTGGCGCAGTGCGGTGCTGGCGGCAGGGCTTGCGGCGATCGATCGGATGGTGACCGATCCGGGGCCGCGCTGATCAGCGTTCGCGCTGCAGCACGACCTTGCTTTTGACCTCGCCTGCAAGCGCCTCCCACGTCCAGGCGACGGGCTTCAGAGCGCGCTGGCTGATGAGAGCGCGCATCTGGTCGGTGGCGTGGGGGGAAGCGGGATCGAGGCTGGTGCCGGGGTTCTGCATCGTGAACGAGCGGATGCCCTGCGGACCGTAGAAATCGAGCCGCATCATCCGCGAGCCGACGACGGCGGTGCGGGTGCCATCGGCAGCGGGCGGGCCATAGCCGATCGCGAAAAGCGTGGTCGGGCACAGCAGCGGCTCGATCCGGCATTCGGGGCCGGGCTTGTCCTTGCCGCCGATATCCGCGCCCAGCCGACCGCCCGACATCGGCAGGCTCACCCCGTCGCTGACGATGCGGTAGACCGCGCCATAGGGCGTGGCGAGGCCTTGGGGCAGGACGGCTGCCTCCTTTGCTGCAGCGTCCAGCGCGCGGGCGGCGGTGGCAACGAGGTCCGTGCCGGGGGAGGCGCCCTTCATGACCACCTCGGCCAGATTGCGGGCGGTCGCGTCGTTCAGTCCGGGCCGGAGGGCGCGGCGCCAGAGCATGTATTTGAGCGCGGCGGTGGAATCCGCCCTGAGCGCACCGTCGAACTTGGCAAGATCGGCAGTGAAGGCGCCGTTGCCCGGCGCGGCAGAGGCTGCCGCCTTCACCAGCGCGGTCCAGCGGTCGCTGCGCGAAACCGTGACATCGAGCGCCATCTGCCGCGCAGTTTCCTCGTCGAACTTCGGCGTTCCGGCTACTGCGAGCAGGAACCGGTCCTCGCGGTCGGTGCGGCGGCCTTCGGGCGTCCAGCCTTCGGCAAGGAGATAGTTGGGCATTTTCGCCGCGGCCGTCGGTTCGCCATCGGGATACATGAAGCGCGGATCGACATTGTTGTTCGCGACGTAGCCGGCGGCCGGCGAGCGCAGCGTGAAGAGATCGCTTGTCGGGTGATAGCCGCGCCATGCCGTCCGCGAGGTGTTGCCGTCCTGCGGCTGCTGCCAGTCGAAACCCGGCGGGCGGCGCGGGGTCATGCCGGCGTGGATGTAGAAGCTGTCGCCGTGGGTATCGGCGGCGGTCACGTTCTGGATCGGCATTCCGGGCACGTCGAGCGCCTGCGCGAAATCCCCCGCGCGGCGGGCGCGATTCATGCGCCAGGCGGCGTTGTGGATGCCTTCGAGATGTTCGATGTAGGGGGTGGAGACAATCCAGACCTTTTTTGCGTCTTCGGCGATCACCGGGGAATAGACGCCGTTGTGGCGGGTATATGCGCCCGTGAAGTGCCGTTTTGGCCCACCTTTGACCGCGATATCGATGGGAAAGCGCGTGATCGGCCGCGCCTTGCCATCGAACAGGTAACGCCAGGCGCCGGTTGCTACGCGGCGGACGACGTAGCAGTCCGAGACGTCGGGCGAGCCGGTGGTGAAGGCCCAGCCAACCGATGCATTGCGCGCGATGAGCAGCATGGGCCCTTGGGCGAAGCCTGCCGATTCCAGCCCCGGGGCATGGAGCCGGTATTCATAGACGAAGCGGCCATCGATCGGTCCGTGCGGATCGGAGAGCAGGACTGCGCCGCCGGTGGTGGTCCGGCTCGGCATCAGCACCCAGCCATTGGACGCGCCGCGCGGGCCTGCCTTGGGGCGGAAGGGTTCCACGCCGCCGCGCACGCAATCGTCGCTGCCGATGCCGGCCCAGTAGGAGAGCCAGACGTCCGAATGGCCCATCGCAACGAGGTCGGCCACGGTGATGTCTGCTGGTACCCAGCTTGGTACGAGGGACGGATTGGCCTTCCGCCATGCTGCGATGCCGGCAATGAAGGCTGCATAGTCGCGCTGCACTTGCGGCTCCAGCCGACTGACGGTGCGCTGTGCGTGGGCGTGAAGCTGCCAAAGGCGCGCTTCGTAATCGAGCGCGACGAGATCGTCCTGCGTGCTCGCCAGCATCTGCGCATAGGCGGGGATGTCGGCGGGCGTGAGGTTCGCCGCGAGCGTGCCGCGTGCGCGCAGGACGCTGAAGGCGAGGCCGGCGATGCGGTCCTGCGCCATGGCGTAGCCGAGCGCGAAGTAGCCGTCCGTCTCGCTGGCGGCATAGATATGCGGCACGTCCCAGCCGTCGCGGTAGATTTCCGGTGCGCCCGGCTGCGGAGCGGGTTCAGCCTGCGCGGCGCCGGCGCTGAGGAGCAATGCCGAGACGAACAACAACAGGCGGCTAAACCCTGATGACATCTGATCCTCCTTCCAACGCCACAACGGTGCGGCCATAGGCCCCGAGCCCGCGCAACAGCAGCAGCGCGCTCGCGAGGTAACTAAGCGTTCCCACCAGCGCGAGCGCCGAGCCGATGGCCTTGTCGCCGGAAAACACGAGGTCGCTGGTGAGCGCGACAGCGGTCGGGCCGACGCCGATGCCGAGGAGATTGACCGCGAGCAGGAACAGCGCCGAGACTTGCGCGCGCAGCGGCGGCGGGGTGATCGCCTGCAGCGCGGTTGGCGCTAGCGGGACGGTGAGCGACGAAACGAGTACGAACAGCCCGGCCATGACCAGCGCGGCCGTGGCGCTCGGGGCGAAGGCGATCAGCGCAGGCAGCGGTACGGAGATGACGACCAGCATGGCGTTGAGCCGCAGCGCCGCATCGCCTTTGCCGCGCGCGCGCCAACGGTCTGCCAAAGCGCCACTGGCAATGCCGCCGCCGATACCGGCCACCAGCGTGACCGCGCCAAGCATCGCGCCCGCTTCGCCCGCGCTCCAGCCATAGCCGCGGATGAATAGCGTCGGCAGCCAAGCCTGCACGCCGTAGACGATCATGCTGGCGAAAGGAATGCCAAGGAACATCGGCGCGTAGGCCGCGCGTTCACGCCAGATATGCGCGGCGGCTGCGCCGAGGCCGCTTGTCTGCGCCGCGTGGTGTCGGGGTGGATCGGCAATCGCGCGCAGCGGCAGGAGCAGCAGCAGCGTAAGCGCACCGACCGCGACGAAAGCGAGCTGCCATGGATGAAGGCCGAAGGGAGCGGCCCCCGGCGGCATCCCGCTCACCAGCGTGACCACCGCGCCGCCGCCAAGCAGCGAGAGCCCGCTGCCGAGGAACGTCGCCGTGGTGAACACCCCCATCGCCCTCCCGCGCTTTTCCGGCGCGAACAGGTCTGCAATCAGCGAATAGGCAGTGGGCGTGAGCGCCGCTTCACCGATACCCACCCCCATGCGCGCGAAGAACAGCATGGCAAAGCTGGTGCTGAGGCCGCACAGGATCGTCATGCTGCCCCAGACGGCGACCCCGGCGAGGATCAAACGTTTGCGCGAACCGCGGTCAGCAATCACCGCGAGCGGGAGCGCCATGACCGCGTAGAAGAGCGCGAAAGCGGCGCCGGCAAGCAGGCTGAACGCGGTATCGCCGATCTGGAGATCGGCCCGCACCGGCCCGACCAGCAGGACAAGGATCTGCCGGTCGAGATAGGAGAACACATAGGCCAGCGTCAGCACGCCGACCGTGGTCCAGGCCGCGCGGGTGGAGACTTCAGCCATCGCTGCCCGATGCCTGCAGGGCTGCGATCGTCGCCGAAATGCTGCGCGCGGCGCCGGAGAGGTCTTCGTCGATGGCCTGAGCGGCGATATCGGCGCGGCCTTCGCGGATGGCGTCGAGCGCGAGCGCGTGGTGATCATGCCCGCCGGGGATCAGGTCGGGCGTCACCCGGGCGAGCACCGGCCCGAGGCGGACCCACAGGTTGGAGATCAGATCGAGCAGCACCGGGTTCTGCGCCGCGCGGTAGATCGCGAAGTGGAAGCGCTGGTTATGTGCGGCAATGCGTGTCCCTTCCGCGCCTTCTGCCAGCGCACGGCTATAGCCTTCGTGCGCTGCGGCGATGGCGGCGAGGTCGTCGGGCCGCGCGCGGCGCGCGGCGAGCGCGGCGGCATGGGGCTCCAGCCGAAGCCGGACATCGAGGAGGTCGGCATATTCGGCGGCGTCGAGCGGGCGGGTGGAGAAGCCGCTGCGGGGCCGCGCGAAGAGTACGCCGTCTGCCTCCAGCCGCTTCAGCGCATCGCGCACTGGCGCGGCACTGACTCCCAGCGTTTCCGCGAGCGAACGTACCGAAAGGCCGACACCCGCTGCCACCCGGCCGCCGATCAGTGCATCGCGGATGCTGCGATAGACCTGCTGCTCGAGCGGATCGGCCCCGGACGGGTCGATCCGCGCCAGTTCGGGTGCCGCGCGGCGGCTGCGCGCGCGGCGCTGGGTGCTGCCTTCCGTCGGTGCCGCGATGTTCATGGCTGCGTCTCCTTGCAGGGCATGGCGCAAGCCTACTCCTCCCATTCCGCGTTGCCATCCACGCCCAGCAATTGCCCGGTGATATGGCGCGCGGCGGGGGAGGCGAGGAACAGGACAGTGGCGGCAAGATCCTCCACTGCAATGCGCGTGCGCATCGAGATGAAGCGCAGCAGGTGCCGCTCGAAGGCTTCCGGGTTCTCGCCGCGCTCTGCGGCACCGGCGCGGATAAGCGCATCGAGCCGGGGGTTGTCGATCGCGCCGGGGAGGATGGCGTTGATGCGCACGCCGAAGGGCCCCAGTTCGCGCGCCAGATTGCGCGTCATCGCCTCGAGCGCGCCTTTGGCTGCGATATAGGCGGTGCGTCCGGGCAGGCCGGTGCGGGTGGAGGAGCTCGAAAAGTTGATGATCGCACCGCGCCCGCGCGCCTTCATCTGCGGGATGACTTCGCGGCAGCAGAGGAAGGTGGCGCCGGCAGATCCGGCGATGGTTTCCATGAACTCCTGATAGCCGAGGTCCTCGGCCAGGCCGCGCGGGCCGCCAAGCCCGACGGTGTTGACGAGCACCTCGACCGGGCCGCAGCCGCGCACTTCGGCGAAGAAGCTCGCGACTGCGCCTTCATCCATCACATCGACACAGCGCGCGGTGATGGCGGGGTGGGAGAGCGCTGCAATCGCTTCTTCCGAACGGTCTGCCACGAAGACGCGCCGTCCGCCCTCGGCAAAGGCGAGCGCGGTGGCCCGGCCGACGCTGGTGGCGCCGCCGGTGACGACGACCAGACCGGCATCCTCGGCTTGCTTCTCGCCACCCTGCGATTCCATGCCCTCTCCGAATTTGATCAAAATTGTCTTGGCAGCATTCTTAAACTGGTATAGCAGATATTGCCAGAGACAATCTTCCGGCGCGTACGATGACGCCGGTATGAGCGCAGAACCGGGGAAACGGCAGGGAACGCCATAGCAAGGGAGGAGCGGGGCATGCGCAAGGCGGGCAAAGTGGTGATCACCTGTGCGGTGACCGGCTCGATCCACACGCCGACGATGTCACCCCACTTGCCGATCACGCCCGATCAGATCGTCGAGCAGTCGGTCGAGGCGGCTGAGGCGGGTGCGGCGATCCTCCATCTCCATGCGCGCAATCCGGTCGACGGGCGGCCGACCGCCGATGCCGATGTTTTCATGCAGTTCCTGCCGCGCATCCGCCAGATGACCGACGCGGTGATCAATATCACCACCGGCGGCGGCCCGGGCATGACCATCGACGACCGTCTCGCCGCACCGCGCCGCGCCAGCCCGGAACTCACTTCGCTCAACATGGGCACGATGAACTTCGGCGCGCACGGCCTCGCCGAACGGTACAAGGACTGGAAGTACGATTGGGAGAAGCCCTTCCTCGAAAGCACCCGAAGCGGCTTCCAGAGCAATACCTTCGCGCAGATCGAGCAGATCATCACCGAGTTGCACCACGAACGCAGCACGATGTTCGAGTACGAGTGCTACGACGTCGGCCACCTCTACAACCTCGCGCATTTCCGCGATCGCGGGCTGATCCGCGGGCCGATGCTGATCCAGTGCATCCTCGGCGTTCTCGGCGGGATCGGGCCGCAGTTCAGCCATCTGCTCCACATGAAGGAAACCGCCGACCGCCTGTTCGGCGACGATTACTATCTCTCGTGCTTCGCCATCGGGCGCGACCAGATGCGCTTCCTTGCGATGGGCGCATTGCTTGGCGGCAATGTCCGCGTGGGGCTGGAAGACAGCCTCTATATCGAGCGCGGCCAGTTGGCAGAGAGCAATGCGCAGCAGGTGCGCAAGATCCGCGGCATTCTCGAAAGCCTCGGGCTGGAGATCGCCACACCCGCCGAGGCGCGCGAGATGCTGAGCCTCAAGGGCGGCGACAAGGTGGCGTTCTGATGGCCGAGACCTATCGCGGCGTTGCCTTCCCCTGGCTCTGCGACCAGCAGGGGCATCTGACGACATCGCAGTACATGCTGATGTTCGATGTCGCCTCCTATCACCTGATGGACCTGCTCACGCGCGGCATTGGCGATGATCCGGCGCTGTCGTGGGCGGATGTGCGGCACGAGATCGACTACCGCGCCGAAGTGCCAGCGGGCGCGCTGGTGGTGATCGACAGCATGATCGAGGCGATGGGCACGTCGTCGCTGCGCGCGGTGCACGAGATGCGCTCCACCGACGGCGCACTGATTCATGCGCGGATGCTGGCGGTCTCGGTGCGCTTCGACAAGGCTGCGCGCCGGTCAGCACCGCTCAGCCCGGCGCTGCGCGAGCGCGCGGCGGCGCTGCTTCCGGTTGCGGAGCCCACAGCATGAGCGCCGGGTCAGCGCGCGCCGATCTCGCGGGCGGCACGGCTGCTGCGCTCGATGATTGCCTTCATCGCACTGCGGGCGAAGTCCGGATCGCGCATGCGCACGGCCTCGACGAGACGGCGGTGGAGCACCGTCTGCTCGGCGCGGTAGGCCTGCGCGCTGTCGCCGGTGGTCATGAAGCCGGTCAGCAGCGGGCCGAAGCGCAGCCACAGGTTCTCGATGATCTGGACCAGCTGCGGCGATCCGGTCATCCGGTAGATCGCGAAGTGGAAGGCGAGGTTTGCAGAGAGCTGCGCGCTATCGACCGCGGCAGGGAGATCGAAGGACTCCAGTGCGGCGAGCGCGGCTTCGAGACTGGCGAACGTTTCGCCGGTCGCCGCTTCGGCGGCGCGGGCCGCGGCATGCGGTTCGATCAGCAGGCGCAGTGCGAAGAGTTCCTCGATCTCGGCCGTTTCGAGCAAGGGCACGCGCAGCCGGCCGTTGGGCAGCGCATCGAGCGCGCCTTCGGCGGCGAGGCGCTGCACCGCATCGCGCACCGGCATGGTGCCGACGCCGAGCTCCTCGCAGAGCTTGCGCACGGGGAGCGAGGCACCGGCGGGAAAGCTTCCGAGCATGAGCATCCGCTTGAGATCAAGGTAGACCTTGTCGCGCTGCGTGGCACGGGCCGTGCGCCCTCCGACGGCGTCGTGCTCGGGTCCTTCACTCATCGCGCCCGTCCTTCCCCCACGCCCCACGCGGCGGAGCGGCGCGCTACAAGCACCAGATTTGGGCGCCCGGCGCAAGACCGGCCGCGACAGGGGAGCATGTCGTTCATGGCCCAGCCTATCCTGCAGATCCTGCGCGCGGCGTTGCTGGCGCTGCTCGCCGCATGGGCCGCACCGGCGCTCGCCGTGGAAGGCCCGCCGAGCGATGCGCAGCTCAGCCAGCGCGGGGCGTTCACCGGGATCATCGGCAAGCTGCGCTCGATCCACACCCCGAACGGGATCGATACGCTTGAGCAGGTCGAGATCGGCGGGGTGAAACAGTGGATATCGATCCGCGGACGCGACAAGGCGAACCCGGTGCTGCTCGTGCTCCACGGCGGGCCGGGCACGCCCACGCTGCCGCTCACGTGGGCCTACCAGAACGGCTGGGAAGACTACTTCACCGTGGTCAACTGGGAGCAGCGCGGCGCGGGCAAAAACTGGCAGTCGACCGATGGCGAGAAACTGGCGCCGACGATGTCGCTCGACCGGCTGGTCGACGATGCGGCCGAGGTGATCGGCGCGTTGCGGGGCAAGCTGGGCCAGCGGCGCGTGGTGGTGATGGGCTTTTCCTATGGCACCTGGATCGGCACCGCGCTGGCGCTCAAGCATCCCGAGCTGATCTCGGCCTATGTCGGTGTCGGGCAGGTGTTCGATGATGCCGAGCGCGACGTCTACAACGGCGGGCTTGCCGAGGCGCGCAGGCAGCACAACGAGGCCGCGATCAAGGGGCTTGAGGCGCTGGCGCCCTATCCGAACCCCGATGGCACGATCGACATCACCAAGATCATCGAGGTGCGCAAGTGGGTGAAGGCCGTCGGCGGCGGCTGGTACGGCTGGAGCGATCTGGAGCTGCTCTATCAGCTCCCGGTTCTTTCTCCCGAATATGACGCCAAGGACCTCATGGGCTGGCCGATCGGCAACAGCTGGTTCGGCATGTCGCTGGGCAAGGAACTGAAGGAGGGGCCGCAGCTCGAAAGGCGTGGGCTCGCCTTCAAGATGCCGGTGTTCTTCTTCATGGGGCGGCACGACCTGATGACGCCCTACGTCACCGCGCAGCGCTATTTCGGAAAGCTGAGCGCGCCGGCCAAGACGTTCGTCACCTTCGAGAACGCCTCGCATTTCGTGATGCTCGAGGAGCCGGGGCGCTTTCTCGTCGAGCTGGTCGGCAAGGTCCGGCCGGTCGCCACGGCGCGCGAATGAGGGTGCGCGCGATGTTTCAGCACGGACATTTGAAAACGGGGAGTTCAATCATGCACATGAGGTACCTTTGCGGCACCGCGATCGCGCTGCTCGCCGCCACTGCTCAGCCGGTATTCGCCGCCGATGCCGCCGCATCCGACAGCACCGAGACGAAGGAGCTTCTCGGCAACGAGATCATCGTCACCGCCTCCAAGCGCGAGCAGCGGCTGATCGATGTGCCCGCGAGCATCGTGGCGGTGACCGATGTCGATCTGCGCCGCCGCGGCGCGACCGAATTGCGCGACATTCTGGCCAATACGGCAGGGGTCAACAATCCGTCTGCCGGGGCGCGCAGCCTTGCCAACATCACCATCCGCGGCGTTACCACGGGCACGGTCAGCGGCATTCGCCAGAACACCGTGCAGCAGCTTTATGACGACATTCCGCTTGATCCGACGGCCAACGCCGGCACCACCAACCTGCGCCTGATCGATGTCGAGCGCGTAGAGGTGCTACGCGGGCCGCAGGGGACGCTGTTCGGCTCGGGCTCGCTGGCGGGTGCGCTGCGCTATGTGACGCGCAAGCCCGATGTCGATACCGCCTCGGGCCGGATCGAGGGCTCTGTCTCCTTCACCAAGGACGGCGGGACAAACGGCAGCGGGCAGGCGACGGTCAACATCCCGCTGATCCCTGGCAAGCTGGCGCTGCGCGCTTCTGGCTATGCCTTCGGCGATGCAGGCTGGGTCGACAATCAGCGCACCGGGCGCAAGGACGAGAACGGCTCGGAGACCTACGGCGGCCGCGCCACGCTCCATTGGCAAGCGACCGAGACTTTTCAGGCCGATCTGAGCTGGCTTTACCAGTCGATCTTCGACAAATCGAACGGTGGCAGCAACTATGACGGTCCGGACCACAATCAGGTGACCATCGGCCGTGTCGACACCGCATTCAGGGGCCGCAACTCGATCGTCGGTCTCAATCTCAAGTACGATGCGGGCAGCTTCACGGTCACCTCGCAGAGCACCTACCACGACCGCAAGCTGCGCTACATCAGCCAGAACGGGTACTACTTCCCGCTGGTGACCGGCATTCTTTCCGGCTTCCAGAACGTGCAGGAAGGCTACAGCAGCGATATCTCGCCCAACAACGGCAAGATATTCACGCAGGAAGTGCGCATTGCCTCGAACGGCACCGGGCCGTTCAAGTGGACGGTCGGCGCCTTCTACCTCGATGCCGATATCACTGCCGGACAACAGGCGCGCTCGCCGGGTCTGGTGCCGATCATCGGCGGGGACAACGTCGTCGATCTCAACATCAAGGGCCGCCAGATCGAATATGCCGGGTTCGGTGAGGCGACGTACACGCTGGGCGACAAGATCGACATCTCGGCCGGCGTGCGCGTCTCGCGCGTGACGCTGCGTAACGATGTGCGCACCGGCGGCTTCCTGCCGGTGTTCTCGCTGGCACCCGATTCCTATGTCAACCGGACCTTTAACCAGCGCAACACGCCGGTAACCCCGCACTTCTCGATCACCTGGCGCCCCACGCAGGATCTCAGCCTCTATGCGGCGGCCGCGCGCGGCTACCGGGTGGGCGGGATCAACGTGACGTCGGGCGTGGGCGGTCGCCGCTCGCCCCCGACTTACAGCTCGGACAGCCTGTGGAACTATGAAGTCGGCGTGAAGGGCCGCCTGTTCGACGGGCGCCTCGATTTCGCTCTGGCCGGTTACTACATCGGCTGGAAGGACATCCAGGTCTCGCTCGTCAACAACATTGGCCAGTACACCGGCAACGCGGGCCGCGCGCATCTCTATGGCGTGGAGTTCGAGGGTACGGCGCGGCTGACCGATCACTTCACGCTGGGCGCGGCGTTCAACTTCGCCAGCAACGAGATCGCGCAGCGCACCGAAGGGCTGGGGACGGCGGCGGGCGTCGTGACGGTGGTGCCGGGTGACAAGCTTGCCGCTTCGCCCGAATCGCAGGCCAATGGCTTTGCCGAGTACCGCTTCGAGCTCGGCAAGACCGAGGTCTATGCGCGCCTTGCCGCCCGCTATGTCGGCCCGGCCTATACCGCATTCAACCGCGCCGGTGCCCGCTTCGGCGACTACGGCGCAGCGGACTTGCGCATCGGCGCGGACTTCGGCCGCTTCGAGCTGGTCGGCTTCATCAACAACCTCACCGACTCCGCCGGCAAGACCAGCGCGGGCGACGCCACCTTTGCCGGGCCGGTGCTGCTGAACGAAAAGGTCGCCTTCCGCCTGCAGCCGCGCACGATCGGACTTACGGTGCGGGCGAACTTCTGAGCGGTCGCCGCTTGACCCGGCCCGGCTCTGCTCGGCAGGGTCGGGCCGGGATCGGGACGGGCTCTGTGAGGAAGCGATGACGAACGAGGAATTCCGGGCGCTGGGGCACCGTCTGGTCGATTGGGTGGCGGACTACCGCCGAGATCTGGCCGAGCGCCCGGTCGGCGGCGACTTTGTGCCCGGACGCGTGCGCGCGATGCTGCCGCCACGAGCGCCCGAAACGGGGGGCGGGCTTGAGGCGGCGCTCGCTGCGCTCGATACGGCGGTCCTGCCGAACATGGTCCACTGGCAGCACCCGCGCTATTTCGGGTGGTTTCCAACCGGGGGGCAGGAAGCCGGTGTGCTGGGCGAACTCGTTTCGGCGGTGCTCGGCAGTGTCGGCCTTTCGTGGGAATCCTCGCCCGCGCTGACCGAGGTCGAGGAAGTTGTCACCGGCTGGTGCCGCGAACTGTTCGGCTTGCCCGCAGTCTATCAGGGTGTGATCCAGGACAGCGCCTCGACCGCGACGCTGGTCGCCTTGCTCGCGGCGCGCGAGCGGGCATCGGGCTATGCGCAGTTCGGCGGCGGGCTGCGGGCGCTGGAGCGACCGTTGGTGGTCTACTATGGCGAGAGCAGCCACAGTTCGGTCGAGAAGGCGGCGCTGCTGGCGGGCTTCGGGCGCGACAACCTGCGGAAGATACCCGGCGGCGCGGACGATGCGATGGCGCTCGATGCGCTTGCCGCACAGATCGAGGCGGACATCGCGGCAGGCTGTATGCCTTGCGCAGTTGTGGCTTCCAGTGGATCGACCGGTACACTTGCCTTCGATCCGCTGGAGGAAATTGCGAGCCTCGCCGCGCAGTACGGTATCTGGTTCCATGTCGATGCGGCAATGGCGGGTGCGGCGCTTATCCTGCCCGAATTGCGCGCGCGGTTTGCGGGGATCGAGCTGGCCGATTCCATCGTGATCAATGCGCACAAGTGGCTCGGCGTGCCGTTCGATTGCAGCCTTTACTTCGTGCGCGAGCCCGAGGCGCTGGAGCGGGTCATGTCGACCAATCCCGCCTATCTCCAGTCCGCGCGCGACAGCGAAGTGCGCAACTACCGCGATTGGGGCCTGCCGCTGGGACGCCGCTTCCGGGCATTGAAGCTTTGGTTCGTGCTCGTCGATCTCGGCGCGGAAGGGCTGCGCGCCAAGCTGCGCAAGGATCTGGCGCTGGCCAAAGATCTGGCGGCAAAGGTTGCCGAGGCCCCCGGCTGGCGGCTGGTGCGGCCCTTGCGGCTGCAGACAGTCTGCGTGGTGCATGAGCCGGATGGGCTGACCGGCGATGTGCTTGATGCGCACACGAAGCGCTGGGCGGCAGCTGTCAATGCTTCGGGCGAGGCGTGGCTGTCACCCTCGCAGATCGACGGGCGCTGGTTCGTGCGCGTGTCGATCGGGTCTGAGCGGACCGGGCCGGAAGACGTCGCGCGGGCATGGGCAGCTATGCAGCTCGAAGCCAAACGCAGCGCCGCATTGGCTTGAACCTCAGCGCGGGACGTCGCCGTCCCAGTGCTCGACGATCCGGCCATCCTTCACACGAAACATGTCAAACGCGGTGGTGGTGAAGGGTTTGTCCTGCGGCGTCTTGCCTGGCATCTGCCGCGCGAATGCGAGCACCACGATGTCGCGTTCGGCGGTGATGGAAATGAGACCGCCGCGGATTTCGGCAACCGGTGCCGAAGCGTGGGCATAGGGCGTGAAGAAACGCACAAACCCGGCGCGGCCGGTGGGGACGTTGGGATTGTGCTGGAGGTAATCCTCGGCAAGGAAATCGCCCGCGCGGTCAAGGTTCTGTGCCTCGATCACCACGCGCCAGAAATCGAACACCAGCTTCTTGTTGGAGGCCAGCTGCGGATCCGGACTGGTAAGCATGGCGGCCTGGCTGCCCGCAGGCGCTGCAGCAGGGGGCGGCGACACGGGGTCTGCAGCGAGGGCAGCCGCAGGCATGAGCACGAGCAAGGTGGCTGCCGGAAGCGAGCGGAACAGGCGGGCAGGCATCATCAAGGTCACTCCTCAGGCGAGCGGTGCAGGAAGGATTGTGCCGGTACAGGCGCTGAAGCCGATGGTGCGGTAGCCCTCGCGCCGCGCGGTGCCGCGCAGGGTCAGGCGGTCGCCGTCTTCAAGGAAGGTGCGTGTCTCGCCGCCGGGCAGGGTGATCGGCTCGCGCCCGCCCTTGGTGAGTTCGAGCAGGCTCCCGGCGCCTGCGGGGTCGGGGCCGGAAAGCGTGCCGGTGCCGAGCAGGTCACCCGGCGCGAGATTGCAGCCATTGCTGGTGTGGTGGGTGACAAGCTGCGCCGGAGTCCAGTGCATCGCCGCGCCTGCGGTGCTGCGTGACAGGACATGCGGCGCAGTACCAGCCTCGCGCATTGCGGCGGTTTCGAGCAGGACTTCGAGCTCGATGGCGATCATGCCGTCCGCGGCGTCGGCAGGATCGCGCAAGTAGGGCAGCGGCTGCGGTTCGCCTTCGGCGCGGGGGGAAGGGGGGCAGCGGAAGGGTGCCAAGGCCTCGCGGGTCACCACCCAGGGTGACACGGTCGTGGCGAAGTTCTTGGCGAGAAAGGGGCCGAGCGGCTGGTACTCCCACGCCTGCACATCGCGCGCGGACCAGTCGTTGAGGAGGCATAGGCCGCCGATGCGCTCCCACGCCTCGCTGATCGGCACCGGCGTGCCGAGCGGATTTCTGCCCGCAATCCACAGGCCGAGTTCGAGTTCGTAGTCGAGACGGCGGGTCGGGCCGAAAATGGGTGTTGCCTCGCCCGGCGGGAGGGTCTGGCCGTTGGGGCGGGTCACAGAGGCGCCGGAGGCCTGCACCGAGCTGGCCCGGGCGTGGTAGCCGATCGGCACATGATGGTAGTTCGGCAGCAGCGGATTGTCCGGCCGAAACAGCGCGCCCACCGCGCGGGCGTGATGGATGCCGACGTAGAAATCGGTGTAGTCGCCGATCGCGAAGGGCAGCAGGAGCGTGCAGTCGTCTGCATGGTGCAGGTGCGGTCTGATGACTTGGGTGTGGGCCGCATTGGTCAGCAGCGTAAAGAGGGCATAGCGCAGCGCCAGGCGGGCCGCGAAGGGCAGCGCGAACAGGGCATTGAGGCGCGGTTCGCCGAGCGGTGCGGCCAGTTCGGCAGACAGAAGCGCAGCAATCGCGCGCAGGTCCAGCACTTCGTCGCCGATGGCTGTGCCGATGCGGGGATCAGTGCTGCCCGCTGGAGTAAACACCCCCAGTGGCAGGTTCTGCACCGGAAACGCAGGGTGGTCCCGCGCAGACCCGACCCAGCTTTCCGCCGCCGGGTCGTGGGTGTGGTCGATCATTCGCTCGCACCCGGTTCCTTGTGCAGCCATTCGGCGTGACGCGGCGCGCGCTTGGTCTGGCTCCATTCCTCGAGCATGACAGGGGCGAGCGTTTCCAGTTCCGCGTACTGCGCAGGGGTGCCGATATTGCAGGCGAGTTCCAGCCGGTGGCCGTTGGGATCGAAGAAGTAGATCGAGCGGAAAATGCCGTGGTAGGTCGGCCCGAGCACGTCGATGCCCTCGGCCTCCAGATGCGCCTTCGCCGCATGGAGCGCGGCTTCATCGGCCACTTCGAAGGCGAGGTGCTGAACCCATGCCGGGGTGTTGGGATCCTTGCCCATTTCCGGCTGGTTGGGCAGCTCGAAGAACGCCAGCACATTGCCGCCGCCGCAATCGAGGAAGACATGCATATAGGGATCGTGCTCGCCGGTCGAGGGTACGGTGTCCTCGGCGAAGGCGGTGGTGTAGCGCATGCCCATCACGCGCTCGTACCACGCCACAGTCTCCTTGGCGTCGCGGCACCGGTAGGCGACGTGGTGGATGCGCTGGATCTGCGGGATCATGCGGCGGCTCCTTCCACCTGCAGCACGCCGCGGCGCAGCTGGTCGCGCTCCATCGACTGGAACAATGCGGTGAAATTGCCCTCGCCAAAGCCTTCGTCCTTCTTGCGCTGGATGAACTCGAAGAACACCGGACCGATCTGCGTTTCGGAGAAGATTTGCAGCAGCAGGCGCGGATCGCCCTTCTCGGTTGAGCCATCGAGCAGGATGCCGCGCTTCTGCAGCTCCTCCACCGGCTCGCCGTGGCCGGGGAGGCGTTCATCCAGCATCTCGTAATAGGTCGCGGGCGGCGCGGTCATGAAGGGGGTGCCGAGCGCCTTGAGGCGGTCCCAGGCGCTGAGGAGATCGTCGCACGAGAAGGCGATGTGCTGGATGCCCTCGCCATTGTAGGCGCGCAGGAATTCCTCGATCTGGCCGCCGCCGGCCTTGGCTTCCTCGTTCAGTGGAATGCGGATCTTGCCGTCCGGGGCGGTCATCGCGCGACTGGTGAGGCCGGTATACTCGCCCTTGATGTCGAAGTAGCGGATCTCGCGGAAGTTGAAGATGCGCTCGTAGAACGCCGCCCAATGCGCCATGCGGCCGCCGTAGACGTTGTGGGTGAGGTGATCGATGGTGTGGAAGCCCGCGCCCTTGGGCTGGCGATCCACCCCCGGCAGGTAGACGAAATCGATGTCGTAGATCGAGAGGTCACCCAGCGGCGAGCCTTCGTAACGGTCGATCAGGTAGATGATCGCGCCGCCGATGCCGCGGATGGCGGGTAGGCTCAATTCCATCGGGCCGGTGCGCACTTCGACCGGTTCGGCCCCGCGCTCAAGGGCGACTCGGTAGGCATCGGCCGCGTTGCGCACGCGCCAGCCCATGCCGCAGGCGGAGGGGCCATGCTCGGCGGCGAAATAGGCGGCGGGGCTCTTCGGCTCGTAGTTGGCGATGAGGTTGATGCCGCCCTGCCGCCAAAGCTGCACCGCCTTGGAGCGGTGGTTGGCGATATGGGTGAAGCCCATCGCGGCGAAGACGGGTTCGAGCAGGCCGGGCTGGGGCGCGGAAAATTCGATGAACTCGAAGCCATCGAGGCCCAGCGGATTGTCGAACAGGTCGGTTGTCTTGGCCTCGGCGTTCAACGCATTTCTCCCACGATTCCGGTTGCGGGAGAAGGATAGCGCAAAGGGCATGCGTTGTCCGCGCAAAGTCAGCGCCGCGATACCGCATCCATGCATCAATTTCGCATGAAACGTTGGTGATTGGTGATTTCCGTGCGTCCTTGGCAACTCTGGCTGGAGTTATCGCGCGCCGTTAGTCAGGGCGTGGTCAGCAGCCGTACCATCGCGTCTTCCCAAGCCGTCACCGCCTTTTCGATCTGCGCGCGCGGGACGGCGCGGATCGTCTCCAGCGAGAGGCCGAACATGATCGCGTTGTTGAGCAGGCGCACGGTCTCGACACGCGGGTCATCAGGGCTGATGACCCCCTCGAGAATGCGCGCGAGCAGGCGGCGGACGAAAGCGCTGTGGCGCGAGAGCGTATCGCCGATCGCGTCGGCAAGTTCGGGATCGTCGCGCATCGCAAGCTCGATTTCCATCGCTGCGACGAGTTCCTTGGTGCCGATCAGCGACCACGAGGCCTTGGACAGCGCGAGGAGGCGCGGGAGGCCCTCCGGCACGCCCCGCAGCGCGCGGCGATAGGCGAGGAAGCGCTCGGTGGCGAAGCGGCGCACGACCGCCGCCATGAGGCCCGCCTTGGTCGGATACTGGTGCTGCAGCGCGCCGAGGCTGACACCGGCCGCCTTGGCGATCTGGCTGGTGGTCGCACCAGCATAGCCGACCTGATGCAGCAGTTCGACCGACGAGGAGAGAATCTTGCGCCGAGTCTCGGCGCTGCGCTCACCCTGCGTGCGGCGCGCTGGACGCAGCGCCGGTGCGCTATCGGGCGCAAATGCTAGGGTCTGGCTGTTCACGTTGCGTGCCTTTCCTCCTCCAGGTGCGGGCAGGAGCCTGATGCATATATGCCATACTTAGAGCCAATGCGGAGGCATAACGAAATTTGAGTTGACCGAAACACCTACCACTTACAATATAAGTTACTTGTAAATGCAAGGGGCAGGGACATGACGATTGCAGGTTCGAAGAGACTGGCGATGCGACTGGTGGGCCTTTCGGCCCTGCTATCGGGCACGAGCCTGTGGGCTGTGGCTGCCTATGCCGAGGCGCCGGCCGCCACCGAGGAATTGACGACAAACGAGATTGTGGTCACCGCAAGCCGGCGCGAACAGTCGCTGGTCGAGGTTCCGTCGGCGGTTACGGCGGTCTCCGGTGACGTGCTGAACGAGCGCGGCCTGACCGACATCCGCGACTTTGCCGCACTCGTTCCCGGCTTCTCGCTCGACGATCGCGGCGGCACCGACGTGCGCCTGATCCTGCGCGGCCAGAACACCGGCGGTGCGGGCGCCAGCGTTGCGACGATGATGGACGACGTCGTGCTGAGCTCGACCAGCGCGCTCAGCAACGGCTCGACTGTCACGCCCAACTTCGAGACCTACGACCTCGAGCGCGTGGAAGTGCTGCGCGGGCCGCAGGGCACGCTCTATGGCGCGACGGCGCAGGGTGGTCTGGTCAAGTACGTGACGAAGAAGCCTGATCTGGTGAAGGCGGGTGCCGCCGCCGAGGTTGGTTTTGAATCGGTCAATCAGGGCGAGACCGCCTTCAACGGTCGTGCCGTGGTCAACATCCCGCTCATCACCGACAAGCTCGCGATCCGCGCGGCCGGCTACTACATCGATCTGCCTGGCTATATCGACAACCCGCTGCTCGGCCTCAAGGATGTCAACCGCGGCAACCGCCGGGGCGGGCGCGTGTCGCTGCTGGCGAAGCCGACCGATCGTCTGTCGATCCGCGTGACGGGGGCTTATCAGAGCGAGGAATACGGCGCAGAAGGCGTGGTCGAAGTCGTCGGTTCGCCGGTTCCGGGCAGCGAGACGTCGCGCTCGTTCAATCTCGTCGGCGGCACGCCGAGCGACCGCAAGGGCTTCCAGGGCGGCAACCGCGCGCGCTCGCGCTTCATCAACGGCGTGATCGACTGGGACGTGGGCTTTGCCGATCTGACCAGCTCGACGAGCCTGGTGAAAGTGAGCCGGCGTCAGGGCTTCGACATCAGCAACGGGCCGGTGGCGCCCTTCGTGACGCTGGGCGCCGCGTTCGGCGGGCTGTTCGGCGAGCCGATCACCCTTCCGTTGGTGCAGGACAACGATCACCAGAAGTTCAACCAGGAGGTGCGGCTTTCCTCGAAGAAGGGCGTCGGTCCGAGTTGGCTGACGTGGCAGGTCGGCGTGTTCCACTCCTATGAGGATGTGCTGTTCAGTCAGGATTTCGTGGTGCGTTCGGCAGCGGATGCCAGCCGGGAGCTGACGGTGCTGCCGTTCATTCCGGGCATTGGCGGGCTTGGGCTTGGCGGACAGCGCACCGATGCCAATTACAACGAGTCGTCGGGCTTCGGCGACGTGACGTTCAAGTTCGGGCGCTTCGAGCTGTCGCTGGGTGGGCGCTACACCGATATCCGGCAGGACGGCGTGGTGACCAACTTCCCGGGCGTGTTCACCGGTCCGCCGAGCGCGGCCGATCCGACGATCGCGGGGTCTGTTCCGTTCGTATCGAAGGAAAACAAGTTCACCTACTCGGTGGCGCCGCGGTTCGCGGTGACCGACCGCATCTCGCTCTACAGCCGCATCGCTTCGGGCTATCGTCCGGGTGGTCCGCTGACCGTGCCGGGGGCGGGAACGAACGGCATCCCGCGCAGCTTCCGGCCTGACAACACCGTCAACTACGAAGTCGGCACCAAGGGCGATATCGGCCCGCTGGCGTTCGACGTGGCGCTCTATCGGATCGACTGGACCGATGTGCAGGTGCTTGGCGCTGTAACCCCGCAGAGCGGCCCGACGCTGTTCGTCACCACCAACGGCGGCCGCGCGCGCAGCCAGGGCGTCGAATGGGCGCTGGCGCTGCGGCCGGAAAAGAACCTGACGATTGCGTGGTCGGGCAACGCCGTCGATGCCACGCTGCGATCGGATGTGCCGGGGATCGGTGGTTCTGCGGGCGACAATCTGCCCTACGTGCCGCGCTTCACCAGCACGGTGACCGGTGACTACCGCATTCCGCTGACCGGCTCGGTGACGGCGAATCTGGGCGCGACATGGTCCTATGTCGGCGGGCGCAATGGCGATTTCATTGCCGCGCCGCTGCTCAGCAACAATCCGCACCTGCCAGCCTATAGCACCTGGGACCTGCGTGCGGGAATCGAAGTCTCTGGCATCACGCTCGATGCGATCGTGCGCAACGTGTCGAACTCGCGCGGGATCACCGGTTATCGCAGCGCGTTCGGGTTCAACGGGACCACCGGTCAGGCCGCCATCGTGCAGCCGCGCTCGGTGCAAGTGCGGCTTTCCGGCCGGTTCTGACATGACCATGCCAATGGGGGAGGTGCCGCAAGTGCGGCTGCCACGGCCCTACCTGATCTTCGTGGGCGACGCGCAAAGTGCTGTCGCCGCGAAGACCGGGGCGGGAGTCTGTCACTGGGCACCTGAGGCCTGCACCGCGCAGTGGCGGCTTGGTGCGGATGCCTACGATATCGGCCTGCCTGACATGCGCCCGGTTGAGGCTGTGGCGGCGGGTGCCAGGGCGCTGCTGATTGGCGTCGCGCCGGTCGGCGGCAAGCTGCCCGCGCACTGGGTGCCGTGCATGATCGATGCGCTGGAAGCGGGGCTTGATCTTGTCAGCGGGCTGCACACGCAGCTGGAATCCGTGCCCGAAATCGCGGCGAAAGCGGTGGAATTGGGGCGCAACTTGCACAACGTGCGGCATAGCGGCCTGAGCTTTCCAGTGGCGAGCGGGCGCAAGCGCAGCGGCAAGCGATTGCTGACGGTGGGCACCGATTGCGCCATCGGCAAGAAGTATGCGGCGCTGGCGATTGCGCGCGGCCTCAGGGATCGCGGCGTTTCCGCAGATTTTCGCGCGACCGGGCAGACCGGGATCATGATTGCCGGCGGCGGCGTCGCGCTCGATGCGGTGGTGTCCGATTTCCTCGCGGGCGCGGCGGAATGTCTTTCGCCTGACACGGCGGCGGATCACTGGGATGTGATCGAGGGGCAGGGCTCGCTGTTCCACCCCGCCTATGCGGCGGTGACGGTGGGTCTGATCAATGGCAGCCAGCCCGATGCGCTGGTGCTCTGTCACGAGCCGGGACGCCCCTGCATCAGCGACTTCCCGGACTATCCGATCGTGCCGCTGGATGTGGCGATCCCCCGCTATCTCGACATCGCGCGTCTGACCAATCCGGCTGCGATGTTTGTGGGTGTCAGCCTCAACACCTCCGCGCTCCCCGAAGCCGAAGCACGCGCGCTGTGCACGGTTATCGCGGGCGAGACCGGCCTGCCGACAACCGATCCGCTGCGCTTCGGGGTCGAACCCATTCTGGAACGGATGCTCGCATGGGCCTGAGGATTGCGATGGAACCGCGCCAATGGCCGGTGAAGGAAGTGCTGACGATCGCGCGCGGTTCGATGACCGAGCAGCCGACGATCCATGTCACCTTGACCCGCGAGGACGGTGTGAAGGGGCGCGGCGAGGCCTGCGGCATTCCCTACAAGGGCGAGACGCCCACGACGATGATGGCTGATATCGAGCAGGTCCGGCCGATCGTGGAGGCGGGCGTCGCGCGCGAGGCGCTGATCGATCTGCTCCCTGGCGGCGGTGCGCGCATGGCGCTCGATGCGGCGCTGTGGGATCTCGAGGCCAAGGCTGGCGAGGGCGATCCCTTTGCCCGCAACGGCCTCACGCCGGGTTCGATCAGTTCAGCCTACACCATCGGCATGCGCGATCTGGCGGCCTATGAGGAGGCGGCCCGACTGTATGCGGGCTATCCGCTGCTCAAGGTGAAAGTGGCGGCGGACGATCCGGTCGGCGCGATCAAAGCTGTGCGGCGCGGAGCGCCCGATGCGCGGCTGATTGTCGACGCCAATCAGGCCTGGAGCGTGGAGGCGCTGAAAGCCTTTGCCCCCGCGCTGGTGCCGCTGGGGGTCGCGCTGCTCGAACAGCCGATCCCGGTCGGCGCGGAATCGGGCCTCGATGGCTGGACTTCGCCGATCCCGCTCTGCGCGGATGAATTGGTCGACGGGATCGCCGATCTCGACAAGGTGGTCGGGCGGTTCCAGCTGATCAACATCAAGCTCGACAAAGCGGGCGGGCTTACGTCCGCGCTGCGGCTGGCCGATGCGGCTCAGGCGCGCGGGCTGGGGCTGATGGTGGGCTGCATGCTGGGGTCCTCGCTCTCGATGGCCCCTGCGATGGTGCTCGCCCAGCGCTGCGCTTTCGTGGACCTCGACGGGCCGATGCTGCAGGCCGAGGATGTGGCTGAGGGCTACACCTACGTTAATGGCGTGGTTGCCGCTCCGCACAAGCCAGAGCTCTGGGGCTGACCGGTTTCCTCTCCGCAAGGGGAGGGTTGGGGTGAGGGGCTGCCGGCAAACCGCGCCGCTCGGGAGGTCCTCACCCCTAACTTCGAGCATGCGCCCTTGTTCAGGCGAGGGCAACCGCTTCAGGCGGCGTTGAGCGCTTCTGCTTCGGCCTTGGCGGCTTGGAATCCGGGGCCACGCACCATCTGCAGGGTCAGCGCGGCGAGGATGAGGATCGGGATAGCGACCACGGTCATTGCGGTGATGAGATGCGAGCCGTCTGCCGCGAGCGCATCGGACGCGGCGCCGACCAAGGGGCCTGATATTGCCGCGCAGATCATTGTGACAATGAACTGCACCGCGACCATGCGGCCGATCAGCGAGACCGGAACGAGCGTCTGGAAGACCGTCGGCTGGAACATCGCGCCGAGCGAGAGGAACAGGCCGAACGAGCCGAAGAACACGTAGAGCCCTGTCGCACTGTGGATGAGCGGGAGGACAAGGCAGCACACCAACATGCCGACCGAGGTGAACGCGAGCACCATTGCCGGGGCCACTGCTCCGAAGCGGGGAAGCGCAACGCGCGTGACAACGAGGCTGACGAGGAAGGCCGAGAAGGCCGAGCCGATCTGCGCAATACCCATGCCTGCGCCCACTTCGCTTGGGGCGGCATTGAACAGGCGCCCGGCGGCAATCGCAATCCACGGGCCGACCGCGCCGAACGCGAGTCCCGCCAGCGCTGAGCCGAGCACCAGCGGGAACAGCTGGCCACGGTGGCGCCAGAGGTAGCTGCCGAAGGCGGGGCCAGCGGGCGAAGCTTCTGTCGCTGCTGGGTTGGGCGCCGCCGCGCGCGGGATCGGGAGAACCAGCGCGAGCGCGACCATCGCGGGGCCAGCGGCAGCGGCGAGAAGGAAACTGACGCGCCATGGTTCCATCTTGGCGAGTGTGCCCGGCAGATAGGGCTGCACCGTAGGCGTCAGTTCCACCAGCAGACCCGCGAGCGCGATGGCAAGCGCGCCGCCGCCGATGGCGGTTGCGACGAAGATCGAATTGGCGATCTGCCGCTGCGTGCCGGAGAACAGCCGCGGGATCGCGCTGTAGGCCACCGGTGACAGGCCAGCTTCACCCGCCGCGACAAGCCCGCTGAAAATGAGGATGGCCTCGAAACTGGGCGAAAGGCCTGAAAGCGCAACGGCAAGGCTCCATGCGGCAATGCAGCCCGCCAGCACGTAGCGATTGTCGAACCGGCCGGTCATCCAGCCAAGCGGATAGCTGGCGAGCGCGCCACAAACGGCGGTGCCGGTGCCTTGCAGCAGCCCGATCTGCACGTCGGTGAGGTGGAAGGCCTGCCGCACCTGCTCGTTCACCAGCAGCAAGACATAGCGATCGGCAAAGGAAACAAGGCTGATCAGCGACAGTGCACCGAGCACAAGCCAGGCGGCGAAACCGGCGCGGGCGGGAGGTTCGCCGAGCAGGGAAGCGGGTTCGTCCGTCGTCGCAGTGCTTGCCATCAAATCGCCCTTACTTCCAAGTTGACCTACTTGTAACTTAAACCTAGCATGTTTGGACTGTAAGGCAATCGGGGCAGATCGACCATGGCGGAGAGGGGGCCAGAAACGGCGGAGATCCCGGCCCTAGACACGCTGGCGCACCGCGTGACGCGCGAACTCAACGCCGGCTTTGTCTTTGCCCACGTGACCACGCGGCCTTCCGACCCCGGCGCGCGTAGTCTCTCCGGCGAGCCGTGCCGCATGTCGCGCTTCGGCATCGACGGCGGGGCGCTCGGCATGCTTTCCTATACCCGGCTGCAGGCGTTCGGGTACCTGCTCGGCTGACACGCGAAAGGCTTTTGCGATGACGGACATGACCCACGTCGGCCTCCCCGCGCCGGACTTGCGCGTTGACGTGCCGATGCGCGACGGGGTGACGCTGGATACTTGCGTGTGGCTGCCCGCAGGTGGTGGTCCCGTGCCGGCTATCCTCATCCGCACGCCCTATAGCCGCGCAGTTAGCGGTGTGAACGAGCCGCCGATGGTGCGCTATCTCGAAAGCGGGTTCGCCGTTGTCATGCAGCAGATCCGCGGCATCGGGCGCAGCGGCGGGCACTTTGCGTTCATGGCCCCGCATGAGCGCGATGACGGCTACGACGCGGTCGAATGGATCGCGGCGCAGGACTGGTGCACTGGCGCGGTCGGGCTTGACGGGCACAGCTATGCCGGGATGACGCAGCTGACGACTGCGATCGCTCAGCCGCCGCACTTGCGCTGCATGGCACCGGCGGTCGTCAGCACCGATTTCTTCCTCGAGCCGCCCTATGTCGGCGGCGTGTTCTCGCGCATGCACACGCTGGTGTGGTGCGAGGCGCTCGATTTCCCCTCGATGCTCGAGCCGAAGGACGGCGCTTTCGCGATGCACGGGTTCATGAGCGATCCCTCTCTGCTCGCCTCATGGCTCTCGCGCCCGGTGCGCGCGGCGGGGGCGGGCCTGAAAGGCGACCTCAGGAAGCATTACGAAGACTCGCTCGATCACCCGACGTTCGACGACTGGTGGGCCGCGCGCAGCTTCAGCGCGGAAGACTATGCGAAGATCACGGTGCCGACACTGGTGGTTTCGGGCAATTTCGACCCGAGCGTGGGGACGATGAACTTGTGGCGAGGGCTTGAGGCAGGGCCGGTTGCGCCGGACAGGCGCTGGCTGCTGATCGGGCCGTGGGACCACAACGGCGCCTACAACGGCGGCGGTCGCTATCATGGTCCATTCGATCTGGGGCCGGACAGCGACCTTGATCTCGTGGCTCTGCGGATCGCGTTCTTCAAGCACTTCCTGGTTGATGAATCGGACGGCGCACTGCCTAAGGCGCGCGTTCAGCATTTCCTCACCGGCGCAAACCGGTGGGTGGCGGGCGATGCATTCCCGCTGCCGGGGGCGGGCGAACGAGTGCTGCATCTGGCGAGCGGCGGCCATGCCAATTCGCTGCGGGGCGACGGGCGGCTGCTCGATGCGGCGCCCGGTGATACTGCGATCGCTGACAGCTTCGTCGACGATCCCGATTGGCCGATCGTCTGCCCGCTGCCGGGGCTCAAGGGGCCGCACCACCGGCTCGATCTGCGCGAGCTGGCGCGGCACCATGATGTGCTGGTCTACCAGACCGGGCCGCTTGCCGCGCCGCTGACGGTGATGGGCGAGGCGCGGCTGGAGCTGGCGGTGAGCGCCGATGTGCCGGACGCCGATGTCGTGGCCTATCTCGTCGAAGTGGCGGCGGACGGGAACTGGAACTTCCTTGCCTTTGGCCAGCTGCGGCTGCGCTACCGTGAGGGGTTTGACCGCGAGGTGATGCTGACGCCTGGCGAGGTCGTGCCGATCGGCTTCACGCTGAGCCATGCCGCGCACGAAATCCCGGCGGGCGGCAATCTGGCACTGCTGGTGCTGGGCGGCAATTTCCCGCTGCTTGATCCCAATCCGCATGGGCTTGGGCCGATTGCCGACCAGACCGAGAATCGCCCCGCGCAGCAGTGGCTGCACCATGGCGGCTCCCACCGCGCCGCGCTGTGCCTGCCGGTGCTGGCCTAGTCGCCCTTCGGATAGTTCGAGAGGAAGCCGGTCATCACCAGCAGTTCGCGCATGGTGGCAAACTCGGCTGCGGCGGTGTTCTGGCCGGTCTGGGCGAAGCCGGGGAGCAGGCCTGCGAGTTCGGCCGTTACCGGATGCACGAACTCGATCTCGAGCCGATAGGGCGCGGGTAGGCGCAGCAGTGTCCGGGGCGCGCGGGTGATTGCGCGCAAGGCGGCCTCTCCGACCATAGCAGCGCCCTCCGAGGGCGTTACGGTGGCGACCGAACGCCAGGCGATGAACTGCTTCACCGCGCAGGTTTCCGCGTCGGGAAGATAGCCTGATACTTCGCGGCAGATCGCATCGTCGCCGGTGACGAGGATGACGGGAACCCCGATCTCGCCTGCAAAGGCCGCGAGCAGCCGCGCCTCGGAGCAGCTTTCGCCGTTCACGCGCACATCGTTGAACAGGCCACCGTGAAACGTATGGGCGAGTGTTCCGGCTCCGCTGCGCGCGCCGCTGTGGAAGCCGATGAACATGCAGGCATCGACACCCGGCCAGTCGGCACCTTCCATCTGGCCGAGAGGGCGCGGCCAGGAGCGGATCAGCCGGCTTCCGGCGGGCAGGCGATCGGGCAGCAGGTTCTGCGCGTTGCCGTGGCCGTCTGCGATGATCACTTCGCCATAGCCATTGTCGAGCGCTACACGTGTGGCGGCGGCAACTTCGGCGGTCATCCAGCTGCGCGCGGTTTCATACTCGAACTGGCCGGGGAGCAACTGGCTCACGCTGGCGACGCCGGCGATTCCTTCCATGTCGGCGGAAATGAACAGGCGGCGGGGGGGAGGGGTGCGGGACATGGCGGCACCCTTTCGAAACTTACGAGTCGAGTCAATTGCAAGTGCGTCAGGCCGCCGGTTCCAGTTCGCCGTCACCGCCGACGACGACTTCAAGCCAGTCGACAAAGGCCCGTGCGCGGCGGCTGGACTTGCGGCCCGAGGGGAACATGGCCCAGACATCGAGCGTGCTGAGGCCCCATTCCGTCAGCACCGGGCGGACGGTTCCCGCCGCCAGTTCCGGCGTGAACATCAGCCGAGAACCCATGCCGATGCCGAGCCCGGCGAGGATGCACGAGCGCATGCCTTCCGCGGCGCTCACCCGCAGCGTCGGCTGCACCGCGATCGACACGGCGGCGGTGCCTCTGGTGAACGACCATGCGGTCGCACCCTCGAACTGGCTGTAGGCCACCACGCGGTGTGCCAGCAGATCCTCAGGCGTTTTCGGTGCGCCCATCCGGTCGAGATAGGCGCTGGAGGCAACCAGCAGGCGCTGTGAACTGCCGAGGCGGCGTGCGACAAGGCTGCTGTCCGCCGGTTTGCCGAGGCGTATCGCGAGATCGACGCCCTGTTCGATCAGATCGACCCAGCGGTCGTCGAGGATCAGATCGATGGCAAGATCAGGATGTGTGTCGAGAAATTCCGAGAGACGCGGCAGGATATGCAGCGCGGCATAAGTCGGCGGCGCGGCAAGGCGCAGGCGGCCGGCAAGCGAGGTCGCCGCCTCGCGCGCGGCGGATTCGGCCTCGTCCGCTTCATCGAGCACGACCCGCGCGCGCTCGTAATAGCGCTGGCCCGCTTCGGTGAGGTGCTGGGCGCGGGTGGTGCGGGTGAGGAGGCGGACGCCGAGGTATTCCTCGAGATTGGCGATGGCTTTGGAAACGGCGGGCTGGCCCATGTTCAAGCGTCTGGCGGCGGCCGAAAAACTGCCGGTTTCGACCACCGTGGCAAACTGTTTCATGGCAACCAGCCGGTCCATACATTCATTCCCCTTTGGAACAGATGCTATCAGAACGGGGTTCCTTCTGCCAAGCCGAGGAATTGGTCATTGTGGTTTCAACGCCAGAGACGGCGGACCGATTTGAACCTGCGGAGACCGACGATGACCAACCGAACCATGCGCTTCACCGCTGCGGAAAACTGATCGACGGCCACCCCACCCTCTCCCTGCGGGCGCCCATCCCCATCCCCCTCCCTGGCGCCGCACACCTCGGACGACAAGGCCGGTCTCCAGTCCCCTTTGGGCCCAAGCCTTGTCGTCCTTCTTTTTTCCAAAGGACCCCGCCATGACCACGACGCTCAAGTCCGCGCTCGACCAGTTCCGGCTCGAGTTCACCGGCAAGATCCCGCCCGAGATTGCCGCCGCCATGACGCGCGCGGACAACGAGCTGGCGGCTTCCGGCATTGCCGCGCAGGCGCTCGGCGCCGGAGCGGAAGCTCCTGATTTCACGCTGAAGGGCGCGCGCGGCGAGACCGTGACGCTGTCCAGGCTGCTCCGCCAGGGCCCGGTCGTGGTGAGCTTCTACCGCGGCGGCTGGTGCCCTTATTGCAACCTTGAGCTGCGCGCGCTGCAGGCGGTGCTGCCCGAGATCACCGCGCGCGGCGCCAGCCTTGTCGCGATCTCGCCCGAACTGCCCGACGAGAGCCTCTCGACCGCCGAGAAGAACGAGCTTGCCTTCCCGGTGCTGAGCGATACCGGCAGCCGCGTCGCCCGCAACTGGGGCATCGCCTTCGATCTCGCTGAAGAGCTGCGCCCGATCTACACCCGCTTCGGCCATGCCCTGCCGGATCGCAATGGCGGTACCGAATGGATCCTCCCGGTACCGGCCACCTTCGTAATCTCGGACTGCGGGATCGTGCGGCTGGCTTTCGTCGATACCGACTATCGCAACCGGCTGGAACCCGAAGCCGTCCTCTGCGCGCTCGATGCGATTGCCGCCGCCCGCGCGCGCGTCGCTGCGGAGTAAGGCTGATGCGCAGCATTTTTCATCGCACCCGCCAGTTCATGGCCGATGAGCTGGGTCTTGCTGCCGTCGCCTATGCCGGCAGCTCCAGCATGACCACGGCCATGATCGCGGTGGCTGTCGATATCGTCATGCAGGGCCGCCGCGCCCTCAGCGTCAATTTGCCCGGGATTGCCTGATGAATGCGATTGATGCTGATCCGTTGCGTCCTCGCGTCCTGATCACTGGTGCTTCGCGCGGGATCGGATTTGCTGCCGCACAAGTGCTTGCGGCGCACGGCTGGGATGTCACCGGTGTGGCACGCAGCGCCCCGGGCTGTTTCCCCGGCACATTCATCGAGGCTGACCTCCTCGACGAGACTTCGCTGGCGGAGCTGGCTGGCCAGATTGCCGCAGGTCCTCCGCTCGCCGGACTGGTCAGCAACTTCGGCATGGCGCGTCATGAAGCGCTGATCGATGCCGGGTGGGACGACTTTGCCGCGCTGATGGCCGCCAATGTCCGCCCTGCGCTTGCTCTAGCGCAGGCGGTGCTGCCCGGCATGCGTGCAGCGCGTTATGGGCGCATCGTCCACGTGACGAGCATGGTGACGCGCGGCAATCCCTGGCGCACCGGCTATGCCGCTGCCAAGGCCGCGCTCGAAAGCCTCGTGCGCACGATCGCGGTAGAGGAAGCACCCTATGGCATCACCGCCAATGCGGTCGCGCCGGGACCCACCGCGACCGAACTGTTTCGAACCAACAACCCGGCGGGCAGCGAGGGCGAAGCACGCTATCTCGCGCAAATCCCGATGCGGCGACTGGGACAGCCCGACGAGATTGCCGAGGCCATCGCGTTCTTCCTCTCGCCCGGCGCGGGCTTCGTCACCGGTCAAACGCTGTTTGTCGATGGAGGCGCTGGCCTTGGCCGCTAGGCATGCGACGGTCCTCGGTGTAACCTGTTGATGGCGCGGTACGAACTGCCGTTTATCGGCGTTACCTTCGAGGAGGAACCATGTTCCAGAAGTTGCGACTGGTCAGCCATCACCTTTGCCCCTACGTCCAGCGTGCCGTGATCACCGCAGGCAAGCTCGGCATACCTTTCGAGCGGATCAACATCGATCTTTCGGCCAAGCCCGACTGGTTTCTGGCAATCTCTCCCACCGGCAAGGTGCCGCTGCTGCAAGTGACACGCGCCGACGGTGGTGAGCATGTGCTGTTCGAAAGTGCGCCGATCGCAGAGTTCTTCAATGACATCGGTGGCGGCGAGATGCTCGCGGCCGATCCGGTCGAGCGCGCGAGGCAGCGTGCGTGGATCGAGTTCGCCTCGGGCACCCTGGCCGAGATCGCGGGGCTCTACGCGGCACCCAATGCCGAGGCTTTCGATGCCAGGTGCGCTTCCATCACGGTCCGGCTCCGGCAGGTGGAAGCTGTGGTCGGCGACGTCTGGTTCTGGGGCGACCGGTTTACGCTGGTGGACGCCGCGTTCGGGCCGCTCTTCCGCTATTTCGATCTGTTCGAAAAGCGGCTGGACCTGCGCCTGATCGATGACTTGCCCCGCCTTGCCGCGTGGCGGGCGCGGCTGGCGGCCGATCCGGTAGTGGCGGGCGCCGTGGCGGAGGATTACCCGCAGCGGCTCGAAGCCTTCATGCTGGCGCGGGGAACCGAACTATCGCGGCGGCTGGAATCGGTCGACGCGTGATCTGTTCGCTTGAAGTGGCCGGCTGCAACGCTGCTTGCGGCCGGCTTCTTTTCAGTAGATGTGCAGCGAGCGGATGAAGGGGCTGGTGATGTCGCGCGCGACCCTTGCCTGATTTGCATTCCGCTCGATGGTGTAGCGCGCGATGGCGGCAAGCCAGGGCAGGAAGGCGCGGGAGCTGTCGAACGTGTGGCGGCGGGTGTGAAGCACCAGCAGCGCATCGCGGACCGCATCGTCTAAGGCAAAGGGAGCCAGCCGAACGCCGTAGTAGCGCCGCAGCCAGCGGGCCGATTCTTGCAGCAGGGTGCGATAGGCGAGAGTATCGCCGCAGAGGCTCGCCGCCATGGCCGACTCCCACGCGAAGGTGCCCGCCAGCGGCCATGATTGCTTGCGCGCCATTGCCTGTTCCTGGCTGATTTCCATGTTTCTCTCCAGACACTTGGCTGATGCAGTGAACTTGCCGCGCGCCCTGAGCGTTGCCCACGCTTCTGGAGGTTATAGTATCTATTCCCTCCGGGCATTTCTATACATTTTTCGTTTTATTACAAATAAGTATTCCCATTCTGGGGGTGAATCGACCGGTAACCGTCTCTCCGGCCCAAGCGAACCCTTGTGCAACGGCCGCAACGGTGCGGCCGCCCTTGCTCAGGAGACTTGCCATGCACAACCTTACCCAGCCCGCCGACAAGTCGGGCCTCGCCGCGCTGATCGGCACGGGCCTTGGCCTTTTCGCGATGACCGCTGTCGCCGTCGGCGGCGCGATCACCGGCGTTGCGATGATGATGTATTGAGCCCATGGGTCAGCTGCTGGAGCCGCCGGGCCAGACCTCGGCGGCGATGCGGCGCCATGAGCCGCCCAGAACAAGGGCAAGTGCCGCTTCGTCATAGCAGCGCGCGGTGAGCTTGCCGACGACAGGAGCGAGCACTTCGGGCCCCAGCATCGGCACATCTGCTGAAAGGCCCGCCGGAAAACTGTCCGCCGAAGCTGCGGTCAGGGTGGCAAGTTCGTCCGGATCATAGGCATAGTCGAGCGCCAGGCCGACATGCGCCGGGCCGGCGATCTGGACCACGTGGTCGATATGGCAGACCATTGCCTCGATCAGATCGGCACCCGCTGGCGCCAGAAAATCACCGATCCCGTTGATGCCGATCACCCCGCCGCGCTGCGTGCAGGCGCGAATTGCCGCATCGCTGATGTTGCGCGGATGCGCGTGCAGCGCGGCGCAATTGGAATGCGAGAACAGGACCGGGCCGGGCGCCGCTGCGATGATGTCGAGCGCCGTTCTGCGACCTGCATGCGAACAGCACACCGCGATCCCGGCCTCGTGTAGTGCCGTGATGACTGCACGGCCCGACGCAGTCAGTCCCTCATCATCTTCGTCAAGGCACCCCGCGCCGAGGGCATTGGCGCGGTTGTAGACCGGCGCGGTCCAGCGCACGCCGAGATCGGCGTAGAGCCGCGCGAGCTCCGGCGCATCCGCCAGCGCGCCGGCGCCTTCAAGGTCGAACACCACTGCCAGCTTCCCGGCGCTGCGAGCCGCGTCGATTTCGGCAAGCGTTCCGGCCACGGCATAGTCGGCATCGTGCGCGGCAATCCATGCGCGAAACGTCGCCAGCATGCGCATATGCTCAAGCGGGCCTTGCGCGTCATAACCGATATTGAGCGAGACGACGTGAAAACCCGCCGCGCGCAGCCGCTCCAGCCCGGGCAGGAAGCGTGTGTCACCGGGGCGCAGGGGCATGCAGGCATGGTTGTCCCACACGGTGGCATCGGCGGGGAGCACGATCATGCTGGGCGTTTCCTTCCGTGGTGGACTTCCCGGCCGGCCGCATCGACCGAACTGCGCAGCGCGGTTATCAAGATCGCGCAATGGCCACAGGGCCGGGCAGGGAGCGACCACGCGTGCGGATCATCGACATCACCCAGCGCCTCGATGCGCGCACGCCGTTGTGGCCGGGCGAGCCGCCGTTCGTGCTGCGCCAGCATGCCGAGATCTCCGACCAGTGCCCGGTCAACGTGGGCGCGCTTGCCATGCCGCTCCACGCCGGGACTCACGCCGATGCACCGTTCCACTATGATGCTGCCGGGCAGACGAGCGCCGAGACCCCGCTCTATCCCTACATCGGGCGCTGTGTGGTGGTGGATGTCCGCCATGCCAAAGGGCTGGCGGTCGAGGTCGCGGATATCGACTGGGCGGCGCTGGAGGCTGCGGCCGCACCGCGCGTCTTGCTGCGGACGTACGAGCGCTTCCCGCATGAGGTGTGGGACAGCGGGTTTCGGGCTGTCTCCGCTGCCGTGATCGAACGACTGGCGGGGCTCGGCGTGGTGCTGATCGGCACCGATGCGGCCTCGCTCGATCCCGAGACATCGAAGACCATGGACGCGCACCACACCGTGCGCGCGGCGGACATGCGCATTCTGGAGGGGCTGGTGCTCGATCATGTGGAACCCGGCGAATACGAACTGATCGCGTTGCCGCTGCCGCTGGCGGGAGCCGATGCCAGCCCGGTGCGTGCCGTGCTGCGGGAGATCGCAGCATGAGCCGATGGGACCGTGCGGCGCTCGAAGCGCTCGACAAGGCTGATCCGCTCGCCGCGTTCCGGGAGCAGTTCCAGTTTCCCGACGGGCTGATCTACCTTGATGGCAATTCGCTCGGTGCGTTGCCCCGCCGAACTCTGGCGCGGGTTGAGCAGACCGTCACGCAGGAGTGGGGCGAGGGGCTGATCACCTCGTGGCTGGGCGCCGAATGGATCACCGCCCCGCGCCGGGTGGGGGCCAAGATCGCGCGGCTGCTCGGCGCGGAACCGGGCGAGGTGATCGTGGCGGATTCGACCTCGGTCAACCTGTTCAAGGCGATCACGGCGGCGCTTTCCTTGCGGCCGGAGCGTTCGGTGATCCTTTCGGAAACCGGCAATTTCCCCACTGATCTCTACATGATGCAGGGCATCGCGGCGTTCTCGGGCGGGCGTATCCGGGCTGAGGCCGTGCACGAGGATGCGGTGCTGGCCCGGCTCGGCGATGATGTAGCGGTGCTGCTGCTGACGCAGGTGCACTACAAGACCGGCGCAGTACGCGACATGGCCGAAGTGACGCGGCGCGCGCATCAAGCCGGGGTGCTGGTGGTCTGGGACCTCAGCCACAGCGCGGGGGCGATCCCGGTCGGCCTCAACGAGGCGGACGCCGATTTTGCGGTGGGCTGCGGGTACAAGTTCCTGAACGGCGGGCCGGGGGCGCCCGCCTATCTCTTCGCAGCGCGGCGGCATCTGGCGCAGGCCATGCCGGTGCTTTCGGGCTGGATGGGGCATGCGGCGCCCTTCGCGTTCGAGGACAGCTACCGCGCGGCCGAGGGGATCGAGCGGTTCCTGTGCGGCACCCCGCCGATCCTGGGGATGGCCGCGCTCGAATGCGGGGTGGACCTTCTGGCCGAGGCGGACATGGCCGCAATCCGGGCAAAATCGCTGCAGCTTGGCCGCGTGTTCATGGACCTGATGGACGAGCATGTCGCCGACCACGGCTTCACACTGGTCAGCCCTCGCGAGGATCCGCGGCGGGGGAGCCATGTCTCCTACGCCCACCCGCAAGGCTATGGGATCATGCAGGCGCTGAAGGAGCGCGGGGTTATCGGCGATTTCCGCGATCCCGATGTGCTGCGCTTCGGGCTGACGCCGCTCTACTTGCGCCACGTCGACATGCTCGATGCCGTCCTTGCCATCCGTGCGGTGTGCGAGACGCGGGCCTGGGATGATCCGCGTTGGGCGGTGCGGGCGGCGGTCACCTGAAAAAGCTGCGGCGGGCCATTGGTGGGACTGTGAATACCGGCCCGCCGCCTTCACTTGCCCGGTCCCTGTGGCGCGGTTGAGGGCCGGGCAAGACGAAGTTCGAGTTTGCTGCCGCCATTGCCGATGCCGATCCGCCAGCGGCTGCCGATCGCGGTCGGACTGGAGAAATGGCGGCTGTCCGAGGCGGCGAGTGTGAGACGCAAATGGTTGCCTGCTGCAACGACATGCGCGAGCGGCTCGAACGCTATGGCGAGGCGCTGCGGCCCGCCGGCGATCGAGGCCCTGTCATCGCCGGCGAGACCGGAGGGTTGCGGCGTGATGGCAGGATAGGGGGCGGTGCCTGAGCGGGTGTAGTTTGCGCGGACCATGCCGTCGGCAATCACCCGGGCATGGCCCGCGCTGTCCACTTCCTCCAGCCACGCGAAGACATCCGCGCGGGGGGCGCTCGTCGTCAGCGCAAGTTCGAGCACCGGCGCTCCGAGGAGGTGCAGCGGCGCGGTGAGAGCGGGCCCATCGAAGTGCAGCAGCGCGCGGTCGGCAGCGCTGCGTTCGGGGTAGATGACCGGGCCGCCGGTGATCGTCGCGTCCCAGCGTGTCATGGTGCCGGGCGCACCATCCGCGCCGGGCCGGTGGAGCAAGGTCGTCCGCGCACCGCAGCGTCCGGTGGCGGCGAGCCTGCGCTTGGTAGAGAGACATAGCGCGGTTTTGGGTGGGTTGGTGTCCCACGTGTCCGCCGAGGCCCACGTGTTGCTCCCGGTGGTGAACCAGCGCACGCGCGGCTGGGCGTCATATCCATTGGCGCGGCCAGCGAGGTAGTGATCAAAGAAAGCAAGCACCTCTGTGCGGAAATCGAAGGCGGAAGGAGTGGGTGTGCTCACGTCCGGTCCGCCGTGATAGCCGATGCCGTGCGAGGCGGCGGCGATGATCAGGCGCTGCTGGCGCGATGTGCTGGCGATGAAGCGGTTGATCCCGGCGCGGGCATAGCCGGAATCGAACCAGCCTTCGATCGAGAGGAACGGCACGTCCGCTGCATCGATTTCCGCGCGGCGCTGATAGCTGCTGGGCAGGCGCACCGCGAACGTGTCGTTGTCGTCGCGGTGGGTAATCCCCCGCGTGGCGCCGCCGCTGTCGAAGTTGGGCGCATGCTCGGCGATGGCCTGGTGGAGCAGCTTGAGATCATCGTCCCCATCGACCGGGCAAGGGTGCTTCAATTCGGCCATGTCCGGCCGGTCCGGCCCGCGCCCGGCATCGAGCGTGCGGTTGAGCGTGCTCCAGCCGTCGCGGAAGACCGTGTTGGGCACGCCGCCGGGGAAGTAGAGATCGGCGTAGGCATCGATCAGCGTGGAAATCGGTGCGACGGCCTTGACCACCGGGTGGCGCAGGACGGGCAAGTATTCCGCCGCAGTGCCGCCATAGCTGATCCCGGTCGAGCCGACTTTGCCATCCGACCATGGCTGCCGGGTTATCCAGTCGATCAGGTCGGTGCCGTCGGCGAGCTCGTTCGCGTCGAGCTCGCCGCTGCGGGTGCCGAACGAAGCGCCGGTGCCGCGCACGTCCGCCATCACGACGGCATAGCCGCGCGAGGCGAAGTACGCGGCGAAGGGCGAGATCGCGCGGCAACTGCCGACCGGGTCCGACTTTGCGGCAAAGGCGCGCCAGTAGCGGGTAAGGTTGAGGATGGTCGGCACCCGCGCGCCGGGCCCGGCGCCTTGCTGGTGGTACACATCGACCGCGATGCGCGTGCCGTCACGCATGGGGATGTAGATGGAGGACTTGACCACCGGATCGGGCGACGGCGTGCGCGCGGGGAAGGCTTGCTGCCATGGCGCGGCATCGGGCGCCGGGGCTTCGTTGGCGGCAACGGGCATGCCGAGCGAAAGCAGTGCGGCGAGCAGCAAAGGGCGGAAAAGGCGCATGCTAAAGGTCCAGTCCCAGCTTGCGGATCAGGGCGGGCACGGCGGGCTCACGCAGGGCGAAGGCGCGGTAGGCGTCACCAGGCGGGACCGCCGCGCCAACACCGAGCAGTGCTGTCTCGAGGCGCCGCGCGGTGTCTGCATGGAACAGACCGCCCGCCGCCTCGAACACTTCGATGGCATCGGCGACCATCACGTCGGCCCAGTGGTAGCTGTAGTACCCCGCCGCATAGGCATCGGCGAAGACGTGCGCGAAATTCATCACACCGTGGCGCGGGGCAACGCTGCGCGGCATGCCCATTTCGGCGAGTACCCTCCGCTCGACCCGTTCGGCATCGACCACGCTGCCCGGTCCCATGCGGTGGAGGTGGAGGTCGACGAGGGCGGGACCAGCCAGCGACAGCACGAAGGCGCCCGGATCGAAGATCCCCCCCGCCGCCAGCTGGCGCTGCATCGCTTCCGGCATCGGCGCACCGGTCCGATGATGGCGGGCAAAGCGGCCGAGCACTTCGGGAGTGGTGACGAGATGCTCGAACAGCTGCGAGGGCATTTCGATCATGTCCCACGCGACATGGGCCATGCCTTGCGCCGGGTGGTCGACCACTGTCAGCAAGGCATGGAGCGCATGGCCGAGTTCATGGAACAGAACGCGTGCATCCTCCCACGATAGCAGCACCGGCTCGCCCGGCGCGGGGGGCGTGAGGTAATGGTGGATCGCCGTCAGCGCGGGCTCATCGGGGCGGGAGGCCAGCCTGCCGCGATAGCAATCCATCCACGCGAGCGCGCGCTTGCCTTCGCGCCGGAACAGATCGAGCCACAGCACGCCGATGAGCTCGCCATGCTGGCGCACTTCCCATGCCGAGACGGCCTCATGCCAGCCATACAGGTCGTCGCGCCGGGTGAAGGCGCATTGATAGAGCGTGCCGGCCGCCCAGAACATGCCCTCGATCATGCTGTCCAGCTGGAGGTATTCGCTGAGCTGCACGGCATTGAAGCCGCGTTCGCCGGCGCTGAGGATGTCGTTGAGGAACGGCCGGTCCCACGGTTCGAAGCGCGAACCGATGCTGCGGGCCTGCGGCAGTCTGGCAAGGCGCTCCTCGTGCCGCGCGGCGGCTTTCACCGCCTCCCGGGCAATCGTCTCGACCAGCTCCAGCGCCCGGTCTCCGTTGCGGGCCATCCGGTCCGCGGCGGCGAGATCGGCGTAATTGGCATAGCCGAGCAGCGCGGCCTTGCGGGCCCTGAGGTTCAGGATTTCCGCCACCACCGGCGGGTTGGACACGGCGCCGCGCTGGACCCACATCCGCCAGACGCGTTCGCGCAAGGCGCGGTTCTCGGCCTGCGCAAGGATGGCATCGACCACCGGTCTTGCACAGGGCACGCAATAGGGCGCACCGACACCGCAGGTCTGGGCCTCGCGCCGAAGCACATCGATCATCGCCGCATCGACTCCGGCAAGCGTGCGAATATCCTCGACCGGTGCGTGGAGCTGGGCGGTATCGGCCAGCAGGTTGGCCTGAAAGCGGGCCTCGAGCGCCGCAAGCTGGGCGTTGACCGTCTTGAGTTCGGCGAGCTTACCCGGCGCAAGGCCGGCGCCGCGTGCCCGCATGGCGGAGAGCACCAGTCTTGCGGTGCGGCGCTCGCTGGTTGTCAGCTGTTCCTGCCCGGCAATCTCGGCAATGCGGGCAAACAGCGCGGGATGCCAGGCAAGCTCATCTTCCATCACGCCGCGCAGTGCCGCGAGGTCAGCCAGCGTGGCTTCATCTTCGGGGCGCGCGGCGGTGTTGCGCACGTGGCGAAGCAAGGCTTCGGCCTGATCGAGCCCGTGTTCGGCCATCTGCAGCGGCAGCAGCGTGTTGGCAAAGCTGGGTGGCGCCGGATCCTCCGCCACCGCAAACGCCACCTCCCGCCATGCCGCGATTGCCGCCCGGTAATGAGCGTCAAGCGCTGCCGCGGTGACTGAGCCCAGCGGCGGCAGCCCCCCGCGTGGGCCCCGCCATGCCAGATCGGGCGCCGCCAGCATCAACCGCTCGGCCTCAGAAGCTGTAGCGGGCGGCCAATCGGTCCGTCCTGGGCACCTACGTAGGTAAGGCCCGGGACGGTGAGCAGCACGTCCTTCACATCGGCTGCACCGCGACTCCAGAGGGCCTCGTTGCTGAGTGCGGTCACCGAGATCGGCACGTCCTGAAGCCGTTCGGAAACCTTGCGGGCAGTGACCACGATCTCGCCGGCGTCTGTGGCCTTTGCGTCCGTATCGTCGGCCGCCTTTGCCGCGACCGGGAGCATGAGGCAGGCTGCGGTGGTCGCCAGCAGCGCGCGACGGGTCCGGTTGGACAAAGAGATCATGACGCCCCCTTCCTTGTGGCGAAAGGGCCGGCCCCACCCCCTCATGGCGGGCATTCGCCCCTTTCTGACGGACAGATCATTGGAGATGTCGGGCGCGCATACTTTTCCGCGGGACCGAACTTTCTTTGCAAAACACAGGTTCGGGCGGCGCGGCTGGTGCTTGCGCAAAAGTCCTACGGGCCATCGCACAAGTCTGGAGGCGCGACATTTGCAAACCATCGGCCTCGAGACGGAGGCGCGTCGCAATTCCCACCGGGGGTGATGAGATGAACCGAACGCTGCAGGACTGGACTTTGGCTGCCGAAGCGTTGCGGCCCGATGCGCGATCGCTGATCAGTGGCACGCGGGTCACAAACGGAGATGCCGCGCCGCTCGACGTGGTCAACCCTGCCAACCGTCGGGCCCTCTTCCAGCTGGTCTCGGCCGATGCGCAGACCGTCGATGCCGCAGTCCAGGCCGCGCGCGCCAGCTTTGCCGATGAACGCTGGCGCGGGCAGGGGCCGGGCGCGCGCAAGGCCATGCTTTTCGCGATCGCTGATCGACTGGAAGCACGGGCGCAGGAAATCGGGCTGCTCGACAGCCTCGAAATGGGCAAGCCGATCAGCGAAGCGGTAGCTCAGGTGAGCATTGCTGCCTTGTTCTTCCGGCACTACGGCGAGGCGCTCGACAAGCTTTATGGCGATGTGGCGCCGTCCGATGCGGCCACACTCGGCCTCAGCCTGATCGAGCCGCGCGGGGTGGTGGCGGGGATCGTGCCGTGGAACTTCCCGATCATCAACGCTGCGCTCAAGGCGGCACCCGCCTTGGCGGCGGGCAACTCGGTGGTGCTCAAGCCTTCGGAAATCGCCGGCCTCTCGGCACTGGCCCTTGCCGAAGTCGCGCTGGAGGCAGGGCTGCCCGAAGGCGTGCTCAATGTGGTGACAGGCACGGGACCCGTCACCGGCGCAGCGCTCGCCGCACACCCGGGGATCGACCTCATCGACTTCACCGGCAGCACGCGGACCGGACGCGCGGTGATGGGGCTTGCTGCATTGAACGGCACGCCATCGCACATGGAACTGGGCGGAAAATCGCCGCAGATCGTGTTTCCGGATATGGCGGGGAGTATTGCCGACATCGCGCCGGTCATGGCGCATGAAGTGTTCTGGAATGTCGGGCAGTGGTGCGTCGCACGTTCGCGCCTGCTCGTCCATGCCTCGCTCTATGATGAAGTGGTCGCGGCGCTCGTCGACGCGGCCAAGACCTATGTTCCGGGCAATCCGCTTGATCCGGCGACAAGCTACGGCGCCGTCGCCTTCGAGGGCCAGTACCGCAAGGTCTGCGCCTATGTCGAACAGGCGCTGGGTCAGCAGGCACGGACCGCGACGCCATGGGCTCCGCGCGAGGATCCGGGCTTCGCCGTGGCGCCCGTTATCCTGACCGGCGTCTCGCCCAGGTTGGCGATTGCGCGCGAGGAGGTGTTCGGGCCGGTGTTGGCCGTGATGGCGTTCGAAACCGAGGAGCAGGCGCTGCACCTCGCCAATGCAAGCGAATACGGACTTGCCGCCAGCGTCTGGACCAGGGACCTTGCGCGCGCGGTGCGCATGGGGCGCGGGCTGACATCGGGACGGATCTCGGTGCGGTCCGGCGTGCCCGGCGGCGAGGGCAGCGGCATGGCGATTTCGGCCGAGCCGTTCGGCGCGTCCGGCTTCGGCGTGGCCGGCGGCATGGCCGGCTTACGTTCCTATTGCAGAATCAAAGGAATCGAGTTTACAATATAAGCATATTGCAAGTTAGGAGCCCTACGGAGGGACCGCAGGCAATTCAGGGGAGGTCATGACGCAAGATCTCGGCACCTCGATCGGCAATTCCCCGGCCTCATGGGTGACGGCGGGCGATATCCTGTCGATGGCGTCGCGCCCGCGTGCGGTCTATGACGACGCATCCGTGCGCGGCTGGGACGAGTATCACGAGATTCGTCCTGGATTTTCGCTCATCGCCGGATGTGCTGAATACCTTGTTCAGCAGCGTGCGACGTTCAACGGGGGCGACGCCTTCAAGCTGCACTTCAAGATTGAGGGGCACTCGATTATCAGCGACGGACGGGGGCACGAGGCCCAAGCGGACGCGGGGACGATGTCATATCTCGTTCAACCGCGCAATTCGGTGAAGTTCGAACAGCATCTCATGCAGTCGCGCGAATCCGCGATTACCTTCATGTGCAGCCAGCCTTTCCTTGCCCAACTGGCGGATGACGCCGAACTGCGCATGCCGCGGCCGATCCGCGATTTCATCGACGGGCGCGATCTCGACTTCCATTGCGACGTGCTGCCGCTGCCGGCGGCGCTCCACACCATGGTGGGTGATATTCTGCAGCCGCCTTATAATGGTGCGATGCGCACGATGATGGTGCAGGCCAAGGCGATGGAAGTGCTCTGCGCCGCGCTGACCCGGATTGCCGAGCATGGCGATAACAGCACAACGATCCGTCCGCGCGATCTCGCCAAGGTGCGCGAGCTGTGCGAAATCCTGCAGGCCGATCCCTTCAGCACCACCAGCATCACGCGCCTCAGCCGCATGGTCGCGTGGAACGAATCTCAGATGACCGAGCAGTTCCGCCGCGTGACCGGCACCACCGTGTTCGGCTATCGCCAGCAGCTGCGGATGGACCACGCGCTGCGTCTGCTCCAGACGAGCGACCGGTCGATTACCCAGATCGCGTTCGATGCGGGCTATGAACATGCCAGCAACTTCGCGACCGCCTTCAAACGCACCTTCGGCTTCTCCCCGCGTGAGGCGCGGCTGTGCCGGAAGGGTGATTGCACAGGCCTTTCGGCCATCGTCAAAAGTTGAGCGGTCCGGGCCGGGTTATCGCTGCCAGTATGGACCTTTCGCGCTACTTCAGGCCCGATTATCAGGCGGCTCGCTGCCGGTTTCTCGGCACCGCCACGGCGGCAGGGGCTGCCATCGAAAGCATCAGCCATCCCGAGCGCGGGCCCGACGGGCTGCTGCTTGCGACCGATGTCGCGTGGATCGGTCCCGCCGATGCCCCTGCCGCGCTGGTGCTGCTTGCGGGAACGCATGGGGTCGAAGGTTTTTGCGGATCGGGCGCGCAGATCGCTTGGCTTGATAGCGGCGCAGCGCAGGTTTTGCCGCCGGGCGTGGCGGTCATGCTCGTCCACGGCGTCAATCCGCACGGCTTTGCCTGGCAGCGCAGGGTCGATGCGGCGAACGTCGATCTCAACCGCAACTGGGTCGATTTCGGCGGCCCGCTTCCCGACAACCCTGGCTATCGCGCGCTGCATCCTGTGCTGATGCCGGACACCTGGACCACCGGGACCTCTGCCGAGATCGCGAAGGCGCTCGCGGACTACGCCGCCGAAAATGGCGAGGCGGCGCTGCGGCAGGCGCTGACGGCAGGGCAATACAGCCATGCCGACGGGATCTTCCACGGCGGGACGGAGCCGACATGGTCGCGGATGACCCTGACGGCGATTTACCGCGAGAAGCTGGCAGCAGCGCAGCGAGTGGCGATCATCGACTACCATTCCGGCTTGGGGCCGCGCGGGATGGCCGAGCAGCTCGTGCCGGTGCCCAAGGGCAGCGCCGCCTATGCGCGCACAGTGGCGGCGTTCGGAGCGGGAATTCTTTCGGTCGTGGACGGGGCCTCCTCGTCTGCCAAAGTTGGCGGCGATGGACTCGCCGCTGCGGCGAATGTGCTGTCCCACGCGGAAGTGACCACGATGGCGATGGAATATGGCACGCGGCCGTTCGATGTGGTGCTCCACGCCCTGATTGCGGACAACTGGCTCCATGCGCGCGGCGATCCGCTCTCGCCTGAGGGGCAGATGATCACCGCGCAGCTTCGCGATGCCTTTGTCGGCGATGACGACGTGTGGCGGGCAATGGTTGTCGGCCAGTCCGCGCTGGCGATCCGGCAGGCACTGGCGTTCCTGGGTTCGCCCGCATGATCCCGCAGTACGAGGCCGATGTCGTGGTGGTCGGGCTCGGCAGTTCCGGCAGCGTCTTTGCCGGAAGGCTTGCTGAAAGTGGCCAGCACAGCCTCGCCATCATCGAGGCCGGGGATCGGCAGTGGCCCAAGGTCAGCACTATTCCCGCTGCCGTTTTCCGCACGCTTGGCCGGTCCGAGTACGACTGGAACTTCGAGACCGAGCCCGACCCCACACGCGGCAATCGCAAGGACATCTGGCCGCGCGGCAAAGGGCCGGGGGGCAGCAGCCTGATCAACGGCACGATTTTCGTGCGTGGCAATCCGGCGGACTATGATGCGTGGGACAAGCTCGGTGCGACCGGGTGGGGCTATCGCAGCGTCCTCCCGCACTTCCGCAATCTGGAGCGCTGGCACGAGCCTGATCAGCATCGCGGCACCTTTGGTCCGCTCCCGATCGAAGTGCCGCCCTACGAATACGAACTCACCCAGACGCTGATCCATGCTTCGCGCGCCGCCGGCTTCGGCACGACGGACGACTACAACGGCGCCTCGCAACTGGGCTTTGGCCGGGTGCAGGCGAACCAGCGAAAAGGGCGGAGGGTCAATCCCTTCGACGTGTTTCTTGTGCCCCATCTGAAGTCGCCCAAAGTGCGGCTGTTCACGAACGCCGAGGCTGAACGGCTGCTGTTTGATGGCAAGCGCGTGGTCGGCGTCGAGATGCGCCGCAACGGCGTGCTGCAGCGGGTCATGGCGCGGCGCAAGGTGGTGGTCTGCTCGGGCGCGATCGCCTCGCCCACGCTGCTGCTGCGCTCCGGGTTGGGGCCTGCCGAAGAACTGCGGGCTTTGGGGATCGAACCGGTGGTTGATCTGCCGGACGTCGGCCGCAACTTGCGCGAACACGCCGGGGTGATGATGCCGTTCCGGGTCGATCGGCCGACGGTCAACCAGCACGGATCGCGGCTCGGCATGGCACGTGCGTTGCTGCAGTGGTTCGCAGGGAAGGGGCCGGCCGCAGCGGCGACGGCGCAGGCCGTGGGCTTCCACCATATCGATGATCCGTTTGGCCGGGCTGACCTGCAATTCCACTTCTCGCCCTTTGCGTTCGGTCAGGATGAGATGGGCCGCTTGGTGCTCCCGCGTGAGCGGATGGTGCTGATGGCGCCGAGCGTGAACCACCCTGAAAGCTCCGGCAGGCTCCGGCTGCGTTCGCATCTCGCCGGCGTGCCGCCGATCATCGAGCCGCGCTTCCTTGAGGCTGAGCGCGATGTGGCGACGCTGATCAAGGGGGTGCGGCTGATCGAAAAACTGCTCACCACCGAGCCGTTTGCACAGCACATGCGCGGTTTTGTCGATCCACCGCCCGCCGATGACGGCGAGATGGAAGCCTTCGTTCGCGAGCGCGCGGCGCCGCTCTATCACCCGGTCGGCACTTGCCGCATGGGGAGCGACGCCAAGGCGGTGGTCGATCCCGCGCTGAATGTCCGCGGAGTACAGGGGCTTAAGGTGGTCGATACCTCGATCCTGCCTGCCCATGTCAGCGGCAATACCCATGCCGTGGCGCTGATGATCGGCGAGAAGGCCGCGAGCGAGTTCGCCGCGTGAGCGGCGCGGAGGCCGATCCGGTCGCGCTCGTCGAGGGGCAATTGCAGGCCTATAATGCGCACGATATCGACGCGTTTTGCGTGCATTATGACGCCGATATCGAAGTGGCGCTGCTGGGGGACGATGCGCCGCCCCTGCGGGGCATGGCGGCCTTCCGTGACCGATATATCCGCCGCTTTGCCGAGAGCCCGCAGGTCCATGCCGACATCGAGCAGCGCATCGTGCTGGGGCGCTTCGTGATCGATCTGGAGCGGCTGACCGGGACTGCGCCGCAAGTGCGCCGGGTGATCGCGATCTACGAGACCGGTGGCGGCCTGATCCGCCGCGTGTGGTTCGGGCAGGGGTGAGCCATTCGATGACGAGGCCCCTCTCGGTCGCCCGCACTTTGGCTTTCTCCAGCCTTTCGGTGCCGCTTTCGATCCTCAGCCTGCCGATCGTGATCTATGTCGGGCCTTACTACGGTGAGGAACTCGGTATCGGGCTCGGCGCGGTTGGGACCGTTTTCCTTGTCGTGCGCATTCTCGATGCCATGCTCGATATCTTCGTCGGGCGCTGGTCGGACCGGACGCGCTGGCGGATGGGGCGGCGCAAGCCGTGGATCCTCGTCGGCGCGCCATTGCTGCTGGCGGCCTCGATCATGGTCTCGTTCCCGCCTGTCCGGCCGGGGGTGATCTATTTCGCGGTGGCCGTCTCGCTCTACTACATCGCATGGACGGTGGTGCAGATCCCGCATCTCTCGTGGGGGCAGGACCTTGGCGGTGACGAGGCGGGGCGGCGGCGCATGTCGGCCTGGCGCGAATCCGGCACCGTCGTGGGCGCGTTGATGGCGGGCCTGCTGCCGCTGATCGTCCCGCAGGCGGCAGGCACTTCGACCGCCGCGCATGCGATCTGGGTGCTGGGCATCGCGGCGACAGTGTTGCTGGCGCTGACCCTGATCGCCGCGCTGCTCTTCGTGCCTGAACGTGCGGCAGGCGAGGCGGAGGTCACCAATGCCGAGCCGCTATGGGGCGCGCTGCGCTCGGTGCCGGTGCTTGCCGCGATCTCCTCGATCCTGCTGATGAACTTCGCGGCGGGCAGCTACAATGCGGTCGTGCTGATCCTGATCGAAGAGGAATACGGCCTCAAAGGTGCGTTCCTGCCGTTCGTGCTGCTGCAATACGTGATCTGCCTCGCGACCGTGCCGCTGACCATCCGTGTCGCGCGGCGCGCGGGGACCTACACCGTGCTGGTGGGCGGCGTGCTCGTCTTCGTCGTCGGCCTGCTTGCCTTCGCCGCGATGCCGCCCGCGCAGCCTGCGACCTATGTGCTGGCGCTGGCTGCAGGGATCTATGTCAGCACGCTGCTGGTGCTTACCCCGGCCTATGTCGCCGAATTTGCTGCCGCCGATCTTGCCGCAAGCGGGCGCGACCGGATGGGCGAGTTCATGGCGCTCTACAATCTTTCGAGCAAGCTCGGCGCGGCGTTCGGCACCGGGGCGGGGCTGATCGTCTACGATGCGCTCAAGCCCCATGTTGCGGGCGGGCTGATGAGCCCGGGGCGCGTGGTGGGGTGCTATCTGCCCGTCGCGATCTTCGCGCTTTCGCTCGCCGCGCTCGCCCGGAGCCGTAAACCTATCACTTTCGCCTGATGAGGCCCCGCGGTTCAGGCGGCATGCTGCGCGCCTGACGAGGGGGAGTTGACGGGCATGGGTGAGCTTTCAGGCAAAGTGGCGATCGTGACCGGCGCCGCGCGCGGGCAGGGCCGGGCGATGGCGCTGGCACTGGCTGGAGCCGGCGCGGACGTGGCGATCTGTGATGTGGGCGAGGCAACCATGCCGAGCGTCGGCTACCCGCTTGGCGGTGCGCTCGATGCCGTTGCGCGGGAGATCGAAGCGCTCGGCGTGCGTGCGCTGTATGCTGCCTGCGATATCCGCCGGCAGGCCGAGATCGATGCGTTCGTGGGCCGCGTGCAGGCAGAGTTCGGGCGGATCGATATCCTTGTCAACAACGCGGGTATCCTCACCGGCAATGCGCCGATGCACTTGCTCGATGACGAGACCTTCGAGACGACCCTTGCGGTCAACCTGACGGGCGGCTGGCGGATGAGCCGCGCGGTGGTGCCCATGATGATTTCGGGCGGCGCGGGTGGGCGGATCATCAATATCGCCTCGGTGGCGGGCATGATCGGCACGCCCGGCTTCGGCCACTACTGCGCGACCAAGCATGCCATGATCGGCATCACCAAGACGATGGCGGCCGAGCTTGGCGCTCACGGCATCACCGTCAACGCGGTATGCCCCGGGTTCCTGCCCACGCCGATGGTCGAACATACCGCGAGCGAGATCGCCGCTCGTGCCGGGCTGACGCAGGAACAGGTCTACGAGCAGTACCTCAGCGTCGCGCATGTGAAGGAGCCGATCCAGCCCGAGCAGACCGCCGCCTCGGTGCTCTATCTGGCGAGCGAGGCCGCGCGGGTGGTGACGGGCTCCAGCCTTGTGATCGATGCGGGCTGGTCGGCCACCTGAAGCCTTGCACCGCGCGGAAATGTGCCCCTAGATGGGCGGACAAACCAAACCGGAGAGGGATGACCGCATGACGGCCTATGTAGTTTTCATCAAGGACGGCGTGAACGATCAGGCAGAGCTCGACCAGTACAACGCGAAGGCGGGCGCCTCGATCGCCGGGCATCCGCTCAAGCCGCTGGCGTTCTATGGCCCCAACGAGACGTGGGAAGGCCCGGCCGCCGAAGGCCTCGTGATCATCGAGTTCCCCGACATCGATGCGGCCAAGGCCTGGTACAACAGCCCGGCCTATCAGGACGCCAAGGTGCACCGCCTCAAGGGCGCGACGTACCGCGTGATGGTGACCGAAGGGGTCGGCTGAATCCGGTTGCAAGGCGGGCTGCTTAAGGCATGATGGCCTGATGGCGCCCGCCCATCAGACTATTTCGCACCGCTCGATGCTGATCGCGGGCTTCTCGACTGTCGTCGAGTGGTACGATTTCACGCTCTACATCTATGTCGCGACCATCCTTTCGCGGGTGATGTTCGGCGGCGGCGATGGTTCGCTGGTGGCCGTGCTGGCGGGTTTCGCGATATCCTACCTGATGCGGCCCCTGGGTGCGCTGGCGATGGGGCATTATGGCGACCGGCACGGTCGGCGGCGCGCGATGCTGCTCTCGATGGCCATGATGACCGCCGCGATGCTGAGCTGCGCACTGCTGCCGACGCACGCGCAGATCGGCCCGGCGGCGGGCTTCCTGCTGCTTGGGCTGCGCTGCGTGATGGCCTTCGCGGTGGGCGGCGAATATACCGGCGTGGTCGCCTATCTGATCGAGGGTGCGGGGCCGAACCGGCGCGGCCTCATCACCAGTTGCGCCTCGGCAGCGAGCGAAGTGGGCGCGCTGCTCGCGGTCGGGGTTGCGGCCATGACGGCCTGGGCGCTGCCCGCCGGAGCGCTCGATGCATGGGGCTGGCGCATTCCGTTCTTTTTCGGCGCGCTGCTGGCGGGCGGGGTGCTGCTGGCGCGGGCAAACATGGACGAATCGCCCGAGTTTGAACGCCACAAGGCGGCGGGGACGGTGCCCAAGGCGCCGCTGCGCCATGCGATGGTCCATGAACGCATCGGCATCATCCGAGGATTTGCGATCTCCGCGCTGGGCTCGATCAGCTACTACGTCGGCATCACTTATGTGCCGACCTTCCTTGGCTCGGTGGGGGCAGTGGGCGAGGGGGCAGCACTGACGCTGTCGACCGTGGCGGCTTTCGTTGTCATCGCGGTGACGCCGCTGGTGGGCGCGCTTTCCGATCAGATCGGGCGGCGGCCGGTGCTGATCGGCATTGCGCTTGCCTGCGCGGTCGGGCCGATTACCCTGTTTTCGCTGATGGCACACGGCGGGATCTGGCCGGCGCTTGTCGGCGCGGTACTGCTGGCGGCGCTGGGCGGCGCGTGGAGCGCGGTCGGTGCGGTGGCGACCGCCGAACAGTTTTCCGGGCAGGCGCGGCTCTCCGGCCTTGCGCTGGGCGTGACGAGCGCGACCGCGATTTTCGGCGGGCTCACCCCGCTGGTGGCGCAAGTGCTGCTGGAGGGGACGCATTGGCCCGCAGTCCCCGGTGCCATGATCGCCGTGGTCGCGCTGGCGATCCTGCCGGTGCTCTGGCGCATTCCCGAAACCGCACCCCGCCAAAGCTGGACAGCCGCGCCGCAACCGATATAGTTCGCTTACCTAACAATAAGCGGAAGAAGGCCATGGCAACGCAAGCGGCGCTGGATATCGAAGATACGGCGCGCAAAGCTCCGGCACTAATCCGCTATCTGGATGAAGGCGAGTACGTCACCCGGCGCTATGTCAGTCAGGGTGTCGAGATGAACACCGGCGATTACCGCGACTATCCCGTCGAGGTGCGCGACGGGATGCCTATCCGGGATCATTTCAGCCTCGATGTGCATGGCTTCGTGATCGCCAGGCATCAAAGCGCGATAGTCGATTTCCATGACAAAGCCGCCGTCGATGCCGGGTATCAGCGCGAAGTCGAAGCACTCGTGGCGCGGCTGACCGGCGCCGACAAGGTGGCGACGCAAGGCTGGATGATCCGCACTTCGGGCGACCTGTCGGCGCGCGCCCAGGAGAAGGTTGCGGGCTACGTGCACTCGGGCGGCATCCAGCCTCCCGCGGGCGAGGCGCATGTCGATTACAACGAGCTGACCGGCAAGCGCGCGGCGGCGCGGGTCTACGGGCAGGCGTTTCCGGATGGGCCGGGCTACCAGCGCTACATCTGCTTCTCGCTGTGGCGCACCTTCTCACCGGGCCCACAGGATTGGCCGCTGGCGGTGTGTGACGGGCGCACGGTCGGCGATGCCGAGACGGCCTCCAACACGCTGTTCGTGGTGGATGAATTCCCGGTCGGCGATGCACTGACTGCGCCGGTCGAGGGCGAGGACCAGATGATCGCCGCGACGATCTTCCGCTATCGGCCTCAGCACCGCTGGTGGTACTTCGCCAACATGGAGGCGGACGACGTGCTGCTGTTCAAGTTTCAGGACAGCGCCCATTCCGTCACCTGGCGCTGCCCGCATACCGCGTTCCACGACACCAGCCTGCCGGACACGAAGATCCGCGAAAGCATCGAAGTGCGCGGGGTGGCGTTCTTCGAGTGATGCGCCCCCGGGCGACCGGTAAAGTTCGCATTGAGCGGCCGAAAGGAATGCCTTCGCGCGGTGCTCCCAAATGGGAGCTTTGTCCAACGGAATGAGAGGCCATGTGCGCTGCCACAATCCATGAGGCACGCCATGTCCGATCCCGTCAGCACATCCACCCTGACTCACATCCAGCGGCTCGAGGCCGAGGCGATCCACATCATGCGCGAAGTGGTGGCCGAGGCGACCAATCCGGTGATGCTCTACTCGGTCGGCAAGGACAGCGCGGTGATGCTGCACCTTGCGCGCAAGGCGTTCTACCCCAGCCCGCCGCCGTTCCCGCTGCTCCATGTCGATACGACGTGGAAGTTCCAGGCGATGTACGAACTGCGCGAACGGATGGCGAAGGAGAGCGGCATGGAGCTGCTCGTCCACCAGAACGAGGAAGCCAAGGCGCGCGGGATCAACCCGTTCGACCACGGCCCCTTGCACACCGACATGTGGAAGACCGAAGGGCTCAAGCAGGCGCTCGACAAGTGGGGCTTTGATGCCGCCTTCGGCGGCGCGCGGCGTGACGAGGAGAAGAGCCGTGCCAAGGAGCGCATCTTCAGCTTCCGCACGGCCTCGCATGGCTGGGACCCGAAGAACCAGCGCCCGGAGCTGTGGAACATCTACAATGCCCGCAAGAACAAGGGCGAGAGCATCCGCGTGTTCCCGATCTCGAACTGGACCGAGCTCGACATCTGGCAATACATCCGCCTCAACGACGTGCCGATCGTGCCGCTCTACTACGCGGCGGTGCGGCCGACCTTCGAGTGGGAAGGCGGCCTGTTCATGGCCGACGATCTGCCGCGGCTTGAGAAGGTTCTGGGCTACAAGCCTGAAATCACGGAACGTTCGATCCGCTTCCGCACCTTGGGCTGCTTCCCGCTGACAGGTGCGGTGGAGAGCAACGCGACGACGCTGAGCGAAGTGATCCAGGAAACGCTGCTGACCACCACCAGCGAACGGCAGGGCCGGGTGATCGACAAGGATGCCGGCGGAGCGGGCATGGAAGTCAAGAAGCAGCAGGGGTACTTCTGATGTCGGGTGCGGACGTGATCTACCAGACCGAGGCCCTGATTGCCGAGGACATCGAGGCCTACCTCAACCTGCACCAGCACAAGTCGATGCTGCGCTTCATCACCTGCGGCAGCGTGGATGATGGAAAGTCCACGCTGATCGGGCGGTTGCTCTACGATTCGAAGATGATCTTCGAGGATCAGCTCGCAGCGCTCGAGAATGACAGCAAGAAGGTCGGCACGCAGGGCGGCGAGATCGACTTCGCACTGCTGGTCGACGGCCTCGCGGCGGAACGCGAGCAGGGCATCACCATCGACGTCGCCTACCGCTTCTTCAGCACCGAGAAGCGCAAGTTCATCGTCGCGGATTGCCCGGGACACGAACAGTATACGCGCAACATGGTGACCGGCGCTTCCACCGCCGATCTTGCCGTGATCCTGATCGACGCGCGCAAGGGCGTGCTCACGCAGACGCGCCGCCACAGCTATCTCGCGCACCTCATCGGCATCCGCCACATCGTGCTCGCGGTGAACAAGATGGACCTGATCGGCTATGATCAGGCGAAGTACGACGCGATCGTTGCCGACTATGCCGCGTTTGCCGCCAGCATCGGGATCGAGGCGTTCACCGCTATGCCGATCTCGGGCTTCAAGGGCGACAATATCACCGCGCCCAGCGCAAACACGCCGTGGTACTCGGGCCCGACGTTGATGGGCCATCTGGAAGCGGTGGACGTGAACACGGCGGCCGAAGCGGCGGGCGTGTTCCGCTTGCCGGTGCAGTGGGTCAACCGCCCGAACCTTGATTTCCGGGGCTTCTCGGGCCTTATCTCGAACGGCACCGTGCGCAAGGGCGATGCCGTCCGCGTGCTGCCTTCGGGCAAGACCAGCACGGTGACGCGCATAGTCACGCTGGATGGCGATCTGGAGGAAGCGGTCGCAGGCCAGTCCGTCACGCTCTGCCTTGCGGACGAGATCGACTGCTCGCGCGGTGACGTGATCGCCGCTGCCGACGCGCCGCCGCAAGTGGCCGACCAGTTCGAGGCGAACCTCGTGTGGATGGCCGACGAAGCGCTGGTGCCGGGCCGCGCCTATTGGCTGAAGCTCGCCAGCCAGACCGTTTCGGTCACGGTTTCGCAGCCCAAGTGCACGATCAACGTCAACACCTTGGAGCGCCTTGCCGCCAAGACGCTCGAACTCAACGCGATCGGCATTGCCGAGATCACCACTGATCGCGCAATCGTGTTCGAGCCCTATGGCGAGAGCCGGACGCTCGGCGGCTTCATCCTGATCGACAAGATCAGCAACGCGACCGTCGCGGCGGGCATGCTGAGCTTCAGCTTGCGCCGCGCGCAGAACGTGCACTGGCAGGCGCTTGATGTCTCGCGGGCTGCGCATGCGCGGCTCAAGGGCCAGAGCCCGGCGGTGCTGTGGTTCACCGGGCTTTCGGGTTCGGGCAAGTCGACCATCGCCAACCTCGTCGAGAAGAAGCTGCACGCATTGGGCAAGCACACGTTCCTGCTTGATGGCGACAATGTGCGCCACGGACTCAACAAGGATCTGGGCTTCACCGAGGCCGACCGCATCGAGAACATCCGCCGCGTGGGCGAGGTGGCCAAGCTGATGACCGACGCGGGGCTCATCGTGCTCACCGCCTTCATCAGCCCGTTCCGCGCCGAGCGTGACATGGTGCGCGGCCTGCTGGCGGATGGCGAGTTCTTCGAGGTCTTCGTCGATACCCCGCTGGAAGAAGCCGAGCGGCGCGACGTGAAGGGGCTCTACAAGAAGGCGCGTTCTGGCCAGCTCAAGAACTTCACCGGGATCGACAGCCCGTATGAAGCGCCGGAAAACCCCGAAATCCGCGTGGACACGATGCGCGAAACCCCCGAAGAGGCGGCGGAACGGATCGTGGCGCTGATCATCGGCGACTGGATGCCGATCATCTGACGAGTGCAGGGGTCTTGATGGACGATATCGAACTGGCGCGGCATCTGGCGGCGGGCGCCGCGCGCATCCTGATGGACCTGCGCGGGGCCGGCACGCACGAAGGCAAGGCCCTCGGCGCCGAGGGGGATCTCCGCGCGAATACCTGGTTGATGGCCGAAGTCGCGGCGCACCGGCCGGATGACGGCGTCTTGTCGGAGGAAACGCAGGATACCCCCGAGCGCCTCGGCAAGTCGCGCGTCTGGATCATCGATCCGCTTGATGGCACGCGCGAGTATGGCGAAGGCCGCAGCGATTGGGCCGTGCATGTCGGCCTTGCGGTGGACGGTGTCGCCACGCTCGGTGCAGTGGCACTGCCGGGGCTCGATCTCGTGCTTGATAGCGGCGCGCCGCAGCCGCTGCCGCCGATGGCTGAGAAGCCGCGCCTGCTGGTCAGCCGCACCCGGCCTGCGCACGAAGCGGTCGAGGTCGCCAAGATGCTCGGCGGCGAGCTCGTGCCGATGGGCTCGGCGGGCGCCAAGGCCATGGCCGTCGTGCGCGGGGAGGCGGAGATCTACCTCCATTCGGGCGGCCAGTATGAATGGGACAACTGCGCGCCGGTGGCGGTGGCTGCTGCCGCCGGGCTTCATGTCTCGCGGATCGACGGCTCACCGCTCGTCTACAACAACCGCGATACGTACCTGCCGGACCTTCTGATTTGCCGTCAGGAATGGGCAAGGCGAGTCCTTGGTGCCGTTACGGCAATCGAGGCTTGACCGGCATCTGGTTTGCAAGCACGGGGAGGTGCGATGATCGATCCCCGCCAGTTCCGTGATGTGCTTGGAGCCTACCCGACCGGGGTCTGCGTGGTGACCGCGCTGGCCGAATCGGGCGAGCGCTTCGGCCTTGTCGTTGGCTCGTTCACCTCGATCTCGCTCGATCCGCCGCTGGTTGGTTTTTTCCCCGACAAGCGCTCCGGCACCTGGCCCAAGATCGCGGCAACGGGGCGTTTCTGCGTCAACGTGTTGGGGGCCGATCAGCTCTCGCTGTGCCGCCGGTTTGCTGCGCGCGCGGAAGACAAGTTTGCCGAACTTGCGCATGGGCTCAGCCCGGCGGGCCTGCCGGTACTCGACAACGCCATCGCGTGGATCGATTGCACGATCGAGCGTGTGACCGAAGTGGGCGATCACTGGCTCGTCGTGGGCGCCGTGGAAGCGCTGGGCAAGGAAGGCGCGGGCAACCCGCTGCTGTTCTTCCGCGGGCAGTATCACGATCTCGCGCTGCTCGCCGATTGATCGGCCAAGGCTACCCACGGGTAGATTTATTTGTAGTCAAGATTCCAGTTTGATCTCGGTCAAGGATCGCGCCCGGCGACTCTGCCACAAGGATGGGGCGCGGAAGGACCCGCCCGGGTTCTTGGGCTGTCATTCCCCCTTCCGCCGATTTCTCCCCGACTTCGGGCGGCGAGCATCCCTTGCCGCCCACTTTTCGTCATGTTTTTAGGTAGCTAGACGGATGCACGATTGCCGCAGACCTCTCCGGCTGGTAGAACCGGAATGGATGAGCGCCTGTGATACTTGCATAGTCCGCAATCGGGCCATTTGTGCCGGTCTCGAGCACCCCGAGATTACGGCGCTCAGCGCCATGGGCCGCCGCCGCTCCGTTTCCGCCGGTGAACCGCTGATCTGGGAGGACGACGACTCGCTGCTCGTCGCCAACGTGATCGAAGGCGTCCTCAAGCTTACCACCAGCACCGCCGATGGCCGCGAGCAGATCGTCGGCGTCGCCTATCCTTCCGACTTCATCGGCCGCCCGTTCGGCCAGACGAGCGCAGCGAGCGTCGTCGCGCTCACCGATGCGCGGGTCTGCGTGTTCGCCCGCAATGATTTCGACCGCTTCGCGCGCGAGCACCCCGAGCTCGAGCACAAGCTGCTCGAACGCACGCTGGCCGAGCTCGACCGCACGCGCGCATGGATGATGCTGCTCGGCCGCAAGAGCGCGCCGGAGAAGATAGCGACTTTCCTGCTCGATATGTCCGAGCGCCTCGCGGACAACGGCTGCATGGCCCACACCGGTCCGGCGCGGCAGTTCACGCTGCCCTTCTCGCGCCAGCAGGTGGCGGACCTTTTGGGCCTGACCATCGAGACGGTGAGCCGGCAGTTCACCAGGCTCAAGGCCGATGGCGTTGTTGCCCTGCCCGGGCGGCGCGATGTCGAGATCCTCGACCGCAGCGCGCTGGAACTGCTCGCGGGCTGAACCCAAGACTTTCCTGTTCGCAAAACAACGGCGGGCAGCGGCCAGGACCGAAGGTCTGCCAGCTACCCGCCGCCCCTCCTTGCGGGAGGTATGCACGGCCGCGCGGGTAAGGTCGGAGGCTATCCGCGCCGGCCGTGCAATCGGTTCAGAAGCGGTAGGAGACGCCTGCGCTCAGGATCCAGGCGTCGATCTTGTGGCGCGTGGTCAGCGCCTCGACACCGCCAGCGGTGTAGAAGCGGGCGGTCGTGTCCATCCAGTACTTCTTGGCATCGAGGCTGAGGCCGAAGCCCTTCTTGCCCAGCGCGATATCGACACCGCCCTGGACCGCGACACCGACTTCGTTGGACAAGTGCACGCGCGCCGCGCCGAGCGAGGCGGCGGCCGCACCGGGGCGTTCACCCAGCCACAGGTAGAGCGACGGGCCGACGCCGACGTAAGGCTTGATCCCGCCGGGCAGCGGCAGGTGATACTTGAGCGTCAAGGTGGCGGGGATGAGGATCGCGTGGTCGACAATGGCCGCGCCGGCGAGCGGACCGGCGCCGGTGACATGGTGCGCGCTGGTGCAGCAGATCGTTTCGGCGGAGATGTTCTTCGTGAAGAAGTACTCGATCGCGAGCGTCGGCACACCGTTGTCGCTCGCCTTGGTCTGCGATCCGGCAGGCAGACCGATGAGATCCTTGTCGACGCGGCTGATCTTGCCATCAGGCAGCACGGCCGAGCCGAGCACCTTGATCTGCCACTTGCCCTCAGTCGATCCCGCATGGGCAGGTGCTGCGACAAGGGCGGTGGAAGCGAGTGCTGCGAGCGTAGCGGCAGCGTGGAGAGTCTTCATGAGCTGGGGCTCCCTCAGCTGCGGATGTCCTGCCCCTCGCAGGACGGCTTGAAGGCCGCAGCACACCGTCTCAATGCCGGGAGGACGCACTCGCAACATTGACGGAGCGCAAATCACGACAAGAAAAAATAACCGTTATGGCAAATAAAATCCCGCTCCTTGCGAAACAGCTTCGCAGAAATTGACACGGGTCAATGTTGCGGGGGCGAAGGCGGGGCAGGGACAGTCCAGCTTCTTGGTTCGAAGGGAAGGTCCATGGACTCCGTTCTCCCGCGCACCGGCCTATGGTTGGCTGCGTTGTTCTTCGCGGTGATCGCCACCGCACTGGCGGCCGATATCGGTTTTGCCGTCCATATGATGATCTGCGCAGCTGCCGCGCTCGTCGGTCTTGTCGTCACGGTGCGGGGCTGGGATCCGGCTGCGGCGATTCGCCCAGTTGATACAGGGCGTTATGACGACGACCTGATTCGCCTCGGCGTGATCGCGACGGTGTTCTGGGGCATGGCGGGGTTTCTGGCAGGCCTCTACATCGCGCTCGAGATGGCTTTCCCCGAATTCAATCTGGGGCTGCAATGGATCAATTTCGGGCGGCTGCGGCCCTTGCACACCTCCGCGGTGATCTTCGCGTTCGGCGGCAACGCGCTGATCGCGACATCGTTCTACGTGGTCCAGCGCACCTGCCGCACGCGGCTCGCCTTCCCGGCGCTCGCGACGTTCGTGTTCTGGGGGTACCAGCTTTTCATCGTGCTGGCAGCGACCGGCTACCTCATGGGGATCAGCCAGGGCAAGGAGTACGCTGAACCGGAATGGTACGTTGACTTGTGGCTCACCGTGGTCTGGGTCGCCTATCTCGCGGTCTTCGTCGGTACGCTGCTGAAGCGCTCCGAGCCGCATATCTACGTCGCCAACTGGTTCTACCTCTCGTTCATACTGACGGTGGCGATGCTCCACCTCGTCAACAACGTGAACGTGCCGGTGAGCTTCTTCGGATCGCGCAGCTATCCGCTGTTCGGCGGGGTGCAGGGCGCGCTCGTCCAGTGGTGGTACGGCCATAACGCGGTGGGCTTCTTCCTCACCGCCGGCTTCCTCGCGATGATGTACTACTTCGTGCCGAAGCAGGCCGAACGCCCGGTCTATTCCTACCGGCTGTCGATCATCCACTTCTGGGCGCTGATCTTCCTCTACATCTGGGCGGGTCCGCACCACCTCCACTACACCGCGCTGCCCGACTGGGCGCAGACGCTGGGCATGGTCTTCTCGGTCATGCTGTGGATGCCGAGCTGGGGCGGCATGATCAACGGCCTGATGACGCTCAACGGCGCCTGGGACAAGATCCGCACCGATCCGATCCTGCGCATGATGGTCCTCGCGCTCGCCTTCTACGGCATGAGCACCTTCGAGGGCCCGATGATGAGCATCAAGTCGGTCAATTCGCTGAGTCACTACACCGACTGGACCATCGGCCACGTGCATTCGGGCGCGCTGGGGTGGAACGGGATGATCACGTTCAGCTGCCTTTACTACATGACGCCGCGCCTGTGGGGCCGGGAACGCCTCTACTCCTTGCGCATGGTGAACTGGCACTTCTGGCTCGCGACCTTGGGGATCGTTTTCTACACCGCCGCGATGTGGGTGGCGGGGATCACCCAGGGGCTGATGTGGCGCGAATACGGGCCCGACGGTTATCTGGTGAACTCTTTCGCCGAAACCGTGGCTGCGCTTCACCCGATGTACGCGCTGCGGGTGGTGGGCGGGCTGCTCTACCTTTCGGGCGCGGTGGTCATGGCCACGAACATTACCCGCACGATCCTTGGGCACAGCCGTGACGAGCAGCCGCTGCATTCGGCCGCCTTCGACCCGGCGCGCGACGTGCCGCTGGCCCCCGCGACCTACCTCTGACCCGGCCTGACAGGAGATACTGACATGGCTACTTTCATGGAGCGCCACCGCAAGCTGGAGCGCAACGTTACCTTGCTGGCGGTGCTGGCCTTCGCGGCGGTGACGGTGGGCGGGATCGTCGAGATCGCGCCGCTGTTCTGGATCGACAACACGATCGAGAAAGTGGAGGGGATGCGCCCCTACACCCCGCTCGAGCAGGCCGGGCGCGACATCTATGTGCGCGAGGGCTGCTATGTCTGCCACAGCCAGATGATCCGCCCGTTCCGCGACGAGGTCGAACGCTACGGCCACTACAGCCTCGCGGCGGAATCGATGTACGACCATCCATTCCAGTGGGGCTCCAAGCGGACGGGGCCTGACCTTGCCCGCGTCGGCGGCAAGTATTCGGATGAATGGCACATCCAGCACCTCAGCGATCCCCGCTCGGTGGTGCCGGAATCGATCATGCCGACCTACGCCTTCCTCAAGGAGCAGCCGCTCGATCAGGGCGACATGGTACCGGCGCTGCAGACGCTGGAGCGGGTGGGCGTGCCCTATACCAAGGACGAGATCGCCGCCGCCAACGATGACCTCAAGGCGCAGGCCGATCCCGATGCCGATCACGCGGCGTTCCTCAAGCACTACCCCGGCGCCACGGCGCGCGACTTCGATGGTGATCCGGGGCGGCTGACCGAGATGGATGCGCTTGTCGCCTATCTCCAGGTGCTGGGCACGATGGTCGATGTGAACGCCCCGGCGGCGCAGGAACATCTGGCCAAGGAGAAGGGCCGGTGAACGCCTTCCTCCAGCTCTCCACCCATTCGACCTACGACCTGCTGCGGCATCTGGCCGACAGCTACGGGCTGGCGATCATGGCGCTGGTCTTCGTGGGCCTCTGCCTCTGGCCGTTCCGCCCGGGCGGACGCGCGGCGAGCCGCGATGCGGCGCTCTCGATCTTCGAGGATGACTCCAATGACGCATGACAGCACACACCACGCAAAGGTGATCGATCACGCCACCGGCACGGCCAAGGTCGGGCACGAATGGGACGGGATCGAGGAGCTCGATACGCCGCTGCCGCGCTGGTGGCTCTGGACCTTCTACGCGACGGTCGTTTTCGCGCTGGTCTACGTTGTGCTCTATCCGGCGATCCCGATGCTCCATTCGGCGAGCGCGGGTACGCTGGGCTGGTCGAGCCGCGGCGTGCTGGCCGACGAAGTCGCGCATGAGAAGGCCGAGCATCAGGGGGTGCGCGATGCCCTCGCGGCTACTCCCATCGAGGCGCTGGCCGCCGATCCGGCCTTGCAGCGCGCCGCGATCGAAGGCGGGCATGCGGCGTTCAAGGTGAACTGCGTACAGTGCCACGGCGCGGGCGCAGCGGGCGCGAAGGGCTATCCCAACCTCAACGACGACGACTGGCTGTGGGGCGGCGATCTGAGCGCGATCCAGCAGACGCTGGTGAACGGCATCCGCCAGCCGGGCAATGACGCCACCCGCAGCAGCCTGATGCCGAGCTTCGGCAAGGATGGCATCCTCACGCCTGCGCAAGTGCAGGATGTGGTCAGCCATATCCGCGTGCTGAGCAAGCAGGACCCGGCGAACGCCTCTTCGCGGCGCGGCGCGCAGATCTTCGCAGACAACTGCGCGGTCTGCCACGGCGCGAACGGCGAGGGGAACCGCAGCGTCGGCGCGCCAAAGCTCAGCGACAAGATCTGGCTCTATGGCGGTGATCGCGCCTCGCTGGTGGGCACCGTGACCAATGCCCATGCCGGCGTGATGCCCGCCTGGACCGGTCGTCTCGATCCGGTGACGATCAAGATGCTGGCGGTCTACGTCCATTCGCTGGGGGGCGGCGAAGCTGCGCCTGCACCGGCGGCGCCTGCGGCAACTCCGACTGCGGGGGCGGCGCGGTAACCACCATGAACATGATGGATCCGAACATGACCGAAGCAGCGGCCCCGCTCTATGCCAAGCGGACTGCGGTATTCCCGAAGAAGATCGACGGGCCGTTCCGCCGCTTCAAATGGTTCGTCATGGCGGTGTGCCTCGCCGTCTACTGGGGCACGCCGTGGATCCGCTGGGACCGGGGACCGCACGCCCCCGGGCAGGCAGTGCTTGTCGATCTGGCGCACCGCCGGTTCTACATGTTCGATATCGAGATCTGGCCGCAGGAGTTCTACTTCGTCGCTGGAATGCTGATCATGGCGGGGATCGGGCTGTTCCTCGTCACCAGCGCAGTCGGCCGGGCGTGGTGCGGCTATGCCTGCCCGCAGACGGTCTGGACCGACCTCTACCAGCATGTCGACCGCCTGATTGATGGCGACCGCAATGCGCAGCTGCGGCTCAATGTGGCGCCCTGGACCCCGGCGAAGTTTGCCCGCCGGATGTTCAAGTGGGGCGTCTACCTTGGCATCGCCTTCGTGACCGGCGGCGCGTGGATTTTCTACTTTGCCGATGCGCCGACGCTGCAGCGCGAGTTCTGGACCGGCACCGCGGCGCCCGTCGCCTATGCCTCGACGGGCATTCTCACCTTCACCACCTTCTGGCTCGGCGGCTTCATGCGCGAGCAGGTGTGCATCTACATGTGCCCCTGGCCGCGCATCCAGACCGCGATGCTCGATGAGAACTCGCTGACCGTCACGTACAAGCACTGGCGGGGCGAGCCGCGCGGGTCGCTCAAGGAAGCGAAGGGCGCCGCCAGCCCGATTGGCGACTGCATCGATTGCAAACAGTGCGTGGCGGTCTGCCCGACCGGGATCGACATCCGCGAGGGGCCGCAGATCGGCTGCATCACCTGCGCGCTGTGTGTCGATGCCTGCGACCGGGCGATGGCCTCGGTGGGCCGTGCAAGGGGCCTCATCGACTACTGCACGCTCATCGATGCGGAGCGCGAGATCGGGGGCGAGCCCGCGCGGCCGGTGGCGAAGGTGCTGCTGCGCCCGCGCCTCATCGCCTATTTCGCGGTGTGGGGCGGGATCGGCCTTGCGCTGCTGTTCATGCTCGGCGCGCGCGAGCGGCTGACGCTGTCGGTCGCGCGCGAGCGCAATCCGGAGTTCGTGCAGCTTTCAGGCGGCGCGGTGCGCAATGCCTTCACGCTGGCGCTGCGCAACATGGAAGACCGCCCGCGCACCTTGCGTATAGCAGCCGAAGGGCTGCCCGGTGCTGCGCTCTACACCGACGAGATGGACCGCCACGCCGCCCGCGCAAGCATCGACGTGCCGGTCCCGGCAGACAGCACCGCCAAGGTGCGGCTCTATGCCGTGGTGCCCGCCGACAAGGCCCATCCGCAGGATTTCGCGCTGACCGCGACTCCACTTGACAACGAAGGCCGCGCGCCGCGCCGCGAAACGCACTTTGCGGCGCCGGAAGGTGCGCATGAGGCAGAGGAACACGAGTGATGGCCTACGCCCGCCACACCCACACCCGTTCGTG